>DALTWN010000105.1 GCA_029987045.1 Methanocorpusculum sp. | reverse complement strand
TGTCGGAGAGACCCGTCGATCGTGAGTTCAAATCTCACCGACCCCACGTTTTTAACAAATTATCAAGATTCAGTCGATCATGCTGTTTCACCGTTCCATCATACTGAGAGGAAAGAAACACACATATTTATCAACACATAATTCAAATAAATAAGGTGATTATGCCAGTACAGAAAAAATCAAATACCGCTGGACCAGGGGAAAAACAGAAGAAAAGCTGGTTACAGATTGCAGTGGTAGCATTTATCGTCATCGTAGTGGTGATGTGTGTTCTATCATTCAGTAATGTATCGAATTTCTGGAGCAATACCGGAACATCCACTGTCAGTGGTGGCACCATAGCTGAAGGAGATGCAGTAGCAATATACTTTACCACAAATATCGGAAATACAACAACCTTCTCCTACGTCGGTGAAAGCATCAATGACGTCCCGCCATACCGGATTGTCGCAGATTCCAACTCCAGCATTGAAGACAATGATTACACGTCAATCATGCTTAGTATCGGAAACTCAACCATTCCATACGGTGTCTATGCAATCGAACAGAATGCAATTGCAAAGGAACTTGTTGGAAAACAGTATGGCGAGACCGTAGAGGTAACCTGCCCATTCATTGCTTATGTATCCTGCACTGCAGATGATCTCACATCAATGGGATACAACATGTCGGAAATCGAAGTCGGAGACCTCATTCCAATGACCCTTGGATATACTGATATCTTAGGAAATCAGGAAGCATACCTGAGAAATGGAGTCGTATCTTCAATTAACGAAGACTTATCTGGACTTATTCTGAACTGCGGCTGTGACACGCTCGATGTCATATCCGTCGGAAAGTATTCCGCATAAATACCCATTCTTTTTTTCCACCTTTTTTTGCACCAGTTCACCATCTATTTACGCTTGGATGACATATGATAACTAGAATGTTCGATACACCAACCAATCCAATGAAACCAGCGGCGTCTGTCGATGTATTGCTGGAAAATATGAGCAACTCCGGCTTCCAAGGAAGAAAACTCGGAGAAGCGTTCAAGCTTTGGAAAGAAATGATTGAAACACCCGGAACAAAAATCATAATCGGGCTTTCCGGAGCAATTATTCCGGCAGGGATGCAGGAATGCATTATCACGCTTTTGGAAAACAAATACATCGACTGTATTGTATCCACTGGGGCAAACATGTTCCATGATTTCTGCGAACATATGGGAGTCAAACACTATGTCGGATCTCACCTGGTAGATGATGCAAAATTACGCGAAGACGGAATCAACAGAATCTATGATGTGTTTGCATCTGACAAGGATATCGGAACCATGGAAAACTACATTGCCGAATTCGGAACCTCACTCGGCAAACAGGTCATCTCCTCACGTGAATTCTACAAGCTTCTTGGTGAGAAAATCAACACGGTAAAACCGAACGGAAGAAGTATCATCGGAACCTGTGCAAAGATGAATGTGCCAATCCACGTCCCTGCCTTTGCCGATTCCTCATATGGAATTGGACTGGTCTATGCCCGCCGTAAATTCGGGTCCGAACTGGTCATCGACCAGATTAAAGATGCAGATGAACTTTCCGAATTCGTCGAAGTCGCGAAAAAGACAGGAATAGTCCTGCTTGGAGGAGGAACGCCAAAGAACTTCATTCAACAGACAGAAGTCATCCCACCGAAATATCAGGAAAAATTCCTCGGCGGCCATGCATTCGCTCTCCAGATAACAACTGATGCCCCGCACTGGGGAGGACTGTCCGGATGTACCTTCGAAGAAGGAGTCAGCTGGGGCAAAGAAAAGCCGGAAACCCACAAACTCCAGTGCTTCTGCGATATTACGATCGCACTCCCGATTCTGACATCTGCACTGGTCGCAGCAAACGTAAAACGCGCTTAAAATAGAAAAAAATAAAGCGGGAATTATCCGCTTATGCTTCTTTTTTGTCTGTTTCTTCTGAATTATTCTTTTCCGGAAGCATCATCTTGACAGAGAGGATCTGTCTGCTCCGCATCTTGGTTACCATGAGCTTAATCTGCTCATCGGTAGTAACAACATCGCCAAGACGCGGGATACGGCCAAGCATCGAGAAGACAAGCCCGCCAATGGTTTCGTAGATAGTGGCATCTTCCGGCAGATTCAGATTGAACCGTTCATTCAGCTGGGACACACGTACCTGAGCATCAATAACATAGGTTGTCGGTGAAATTACAATGATATCTGAAACTTCATCCACATCCGATTCGTCCATGATATCACCAACGAGCTCTTCAATAATATCCTCGAATGTTACAATACCGGAAAAACCGCCGAACTCATCGAGGATAACCGCCATCTGCAGACGGTGGGCCTGCATCTCACGCATGAGATCGTCGACATGTTTCGATTCCGGCACACAATAGACATCCGACATCAGGGATTTGACAGAAACAACCTGTGATTTATCCGGAGAAGTATAGCCATTAAAGATATCCTTGATATTAATAACCCCAATAATGTTATCGGATACTTCATGATATACCGGCAAACGAGAATATCCTGTTTCACGGAAATACGATACTGCATCTTCAAGCGTTGCGGTATCTTCGATAATCACCACGTCGGTATGCGGTGTCATGATCTCTTTAACGGTCAGTTCATTAAGATTGAGAACCGAGTAGAGCATCGCTTTCTCTTCCTCTTCAATAGCTCCCTCGCTTTCTCCGGCATCAATCCATTCACGAATCTCATCTTCAGTAACTGCCGGTTCATCTTCGACTGCTTTCTTTCCGCTGATCTTCTCTCCTATAATATAGAATGGACTAAGAATCCACGTCAGGAAATATACCGGCGGCGCGAAGAAAAGCGCAACTTTATCCAAATGATTCGCAGTATATGTTTTTGGACCGATTTCTCCAAAGATAAGAATAAAAACGGTAACGACAGCAGTCGCTATTGCAACTCCTGCCTCTCCAAACAAGTAAAGTGCGACTGCTGTGGAGATAGCAGCTGCCGCAGTATTTACGACATTATTTACAATTAAGATAGTAATCAGGAACCGGTGCGGTTTATCCTTCAGTTTATCCAGGAGTTTCGCACGTTTATCCGTTTCCATCAATGTGTTTATTCTGGCACGATTGATCCCGACAAGCGCAACCTCAGAAGACGATGCACATGCCGACAGGATGAGCAGAATTACAAAAAGAACAACATAAAACAGGAAGTATTCACTAATCATTATTGAACCCACGCCGCATTTGCGGCAAATCTATTGCGAATATGGTTGCAAACTATTTTCATAGATATCTCGTATATATTTGTTTAATTACAATGAAATAAACTTTCTTAATATCGAGACGGCTTCTTCCCATACTGGAATACAGATTACCCAATATATCTACTTCGAAGACACAGCGGAACGGAAATAGGTTGCTTCCGTTGCAAGAAGAGATATGCGTTCTTCCCGCTTAAGATTGCCAATGTTCAGATCTTCAAACTCAAACGTGATCCGACCCGAATACCCAGCCGACAAAAGATTCTGAATCAATCGATTTCCTTCTGCGGTTCCTCGAAGCGGCGTATGCATCTTCTCTGCCGAACCGCCCATACTCGCATGGATATTGACCAGACGATCGCCGCACAAATCAACAAAGGATAGAGCGTTGTCTATTTTCCCCACAGACTCTGCCTGCAATGCATGCGCATAATCAAAGGTGAAATACAGCCAGGAATATTCATCCAGAACCCGCCGCATTTCTTCAGGCGTTATCATGTGGGCATTTATCGCATATGGCATATTTTCCAAAGCAATCTGTACATTATTCCCGGCATGCTTTTCCAATCTCTCGACATATGTCTGAAACCGTTCCATATCCAGATGTGATACCGGGCGTTTTGCCGTCCGTTTTCCCGGATGGACTGTAATGATTCCACCACCCAACGCAGAAAGCATGTCGATACAGGCAATTGAATATTCTGCAGTCAGCTTCGCGACACCTTCATTGAAAGAACAGGGATTGAGATCGAAAATCGGTGCATGCATCGCGAGCGGAAACAGCTGAGGATATTTTTTCCGTTCGGCAAGAAGTTCCTCGATATGTGCTCCATTCAACCAGAACAGCGGGGTTTCCATCCAGAATTCCACAGAATCGAGCTTTGCCGCATCCATAGCCGAAAAGATTTCTGCTACCGAATACGGATGAAAAAACATACTGGAAGCTTCAAGTCGATACATACCATTCCATTTGTCGTTACGAACTGATAAAGCGTTAGTTCTTCTGTAGCATACGTACAAGCGGTTTTGCCAGATGACGACGTGCATCCGGTGGGACCTCGTACCAGCCAGGAGAGATACTGCGAGGCAGGTAGGATGGTTCACGGACCCGTTCTGAGCACACACGACATTTGTCCCCTTTTCCTTTACCTGCCGATGCCTTCCGTCCGCCGCATTACGG
>DALTWN010000104.1 GCA_029987045.1 Methanocorpusculum sp. | reverse complement strand
ATGCTTTCGGAAAAGCGCAATTTTCTATAGGGATAAGACCCAAATTATCAGTACAGAATGGTCAGAGTATTCATAGCAGTAGAACCGTCTGCTGAAATACGCAGCAATGTCGCCGCGGTACAGAAATCGCTGATGGGTGCCGGCAGACTCTCTCTCGTTTCGGCAAACCTGATGCATATTACGCTGAAGTTCCTCGGCGAGATTCCGGAATCGGCACTGGATAAGCTGAAACAGGCCGTGGATACCCTGCAGACGTCTCCGTATACGATCGATGTGTCCCGTGTCAGTACGTTCGGCAAACCCCCGCGTGTTGTCAAGGCGGAAGTCCATGACGGCAATGCATCTGCTGATCTTGCCCGGAAACTGGATGCGGCATTGTCAGGTCTCGGCTACCCAAGGGATGCTCAGAAATTTTCACCGCACATTACCATTGCACGAATCAAGGAATATTCTCCGGCGCTTGCACCGAAACTGGCTCAGATTCGTGATACGGCGTTTGGCAGCTCGGATATCACGGAATTGTTGATAAAGAAGAGTGTTTTAACACCATCAGGACCAATATATACTACAATACACCGGAAAGCATTATGAGAAACACGTTCGAAACAGAAATTCTGAAGCGGATTCTGCCATCTCCAGAAGATATCAGAAAAACGGAGGAAATGGGCGCTAAACTGATAGACGCAGTCTACGAGGTAGCCCAGGTTCCTGCAATGATGACCGGATCCGTTGCACGAGGGACGTGGGTAAGGGGAGATAAGGACATTGATATCTTCATGCTGTTTTCTCCTGAACTCGACCGTGAATCCTTGCAGGAACGGGGGCTGAAAGCTGCCTATGCGGTAGTCGAGAAGTTCCAGGGAACTGCTGCGGAAAAATATGCAGAGCATCCGTATCTCAATGCTGTAATCAATGGGTATGACGTCGATCTTGTGCCCTGTTATCAGGTCGCATCGACGGCGGAAATGAAATGTGCCGTTGATCGAACGCCGTTTCACACCCGGTATCTGAAAGATAAGATCGAACCGCTCAGAGAAGATGTTCTGTTGCTGAAACAGTTCTGTAAGTCGGGAGGGGTGTATGGTTCCGACCATATGACCGGTGGATTTTCCGGGTATCTGTGTGAACTCCTTACGCTGTATTATGGCGGGTTTACCCAGGTAATTTCAGCGGCTGTTTCTGCGTTCCGGCCGAAGATGGTCATCGATATTGAAGGATATTATCCCGATAAGAAAACGCCGGCGAAACTTTTCAGTGATCCGTTGATTGTAATCGATCCGACGGATAAAACCCGCAATGTGGCTGCGGCAGTTACCATGACAAAATATGCGGAGTTCTGCGAACTTGCTCGTGCATACCTGCAGCATCCGGGCATGCAGTTTTTCGAGATACCGGCACCACAGTCGATTACTCGTGAGGAATTCGTTGCATCTCTGCAGGCACGTGGGACTTCGATGGTTGCACTCACCTTCAGAACACCGGAACTGGTTCCTGATACCGTAGTGCCCCAGCTCAAGAAATCGGTCGAATCACTGCGATCGATGCTGGAAGAAGTTGATTTCCGGGTTATCCGAAGCGGATATTTCATGGGTGCGGATGAATCCATGCTTCTTTTGGAACTCACCAGTCTGAATCTGCCGGCATGTATGCTTCGTGAAGGACCGCCGGTATGGAATCCGGAAAATGCGGCAAAATTTGTTGAAAAATATGGAAAGACAGCATCTCCGCTCGCGGGTCCGTGGGTTCAGGACGGCAGGTGGTATACGGAAATTCCCCGCAAATACCGGTCGGCGGTTGCTTTTCTGGAAGATACCGCAAAAGTGTTTTCCGGAGCGCTGGGTAAACATGTCCGGTTATCCATGGAAGATGGTTACAGAGTGCTGGTAAATGACGATATCTGGTCGGAATCCGTTTCAGAGTTCCTGTATCGGTATCTGAGCAACAGATCGTCAGTGATTCTCAAGAACCATGAAACCTGAGTTCGGCACCGTATCTTCAGCTCTGGTGGCATTGTCGGGCGGCGTCGACAGTGCCGTTCTGTTGCATTGTGCAAAGGAAGCAGGACTTCATGTCGAAGCCGCAATTGTTGTTTCCGAATTCCTTCCCTCAGGAGAATTGCAGACGGCGAAATCTGTTGCAGAGCGTGAACACGTTGTATTGCATGTGTTACCGAACGCGTTTCTGAACAATGCGGATATTCGGAGAAATCCGGAGAACCGGTGTTATCTGTGCAAGAAAGAAATTTCAGGATTGCTGAAGGAATGTGCACGGGAACGCGGACTGGATGCAGTTCTTGAAGGAACCAATTATTCCGACGGCATCCGTCCGGGTAGACGGGCGCTGGAAGAAGAGGGAATCTTCAGCCCGCTATCCGCCGTATCCAAGGAAGAGATCATTGCATATGCGCGAGAACATGACATTCCGGTACATCCGCCGTCTGCCTGTCTTGCAACGCGTGTCCCGGTCGGAACGCCGCTTTCAAAAGATCATCTTGCATTGATTGATTCTGCTGAAAATTGCCTGCGAAATGCCGGTATTTCCGGTATTCTGAGAGTCCGTCTTTCGGCAGACCGGCATGCGGCGATTGAGGTTGAAGCGTTTGAACTTGCTACAGCAGAGTTATGTGCTGAAAAATGCAAATCATTAGGAATAACAATAGACTCCATTTCTGAATACGGGAGAAAATAATATGAAAAAAGATGCGGTGATGGTGCGTGTCGGTGAACTGTGGCTGAAATCGGAACCGGTTAAACGTCAGTTTATCAAAACACTGGTGACGAATCTGAAATCCGCCATGGAAGCGGCAAATGTTCCCTGTAAGACGGAAGTTTTCAGAGGACGTATCATTCTTCATGGAGATGCGGACCGGATTGCGGACGTCGCAGCGAAAGTGTTTGGCATTGTCGATGTCGCAAAATGCATCATCTGCGAAAACACGCCAGAATCCATTGCCGAGGCGGCGGTGTCTCTTGCGAAGGAGAAACTCCATGCCGGTATGCGGTTTGCCGTTCGTGCCCGTCGTCAGTTTGTTGAAGGGTTTACCAGCCAGCAGCTTGCCGCCTATGTCGCCGACCGTATCTGGGATGTGATTCCGGATTTTGTTGTGGATCTGACCCATCCGGAATATGAGATCTTCGTCGAAGCACGTGAATTCGGCGGGTTCGTTTATGATGAACAGATTCCGGCGCAGGGAGGATTGCCGCTTGGCACTGCCGGACGGTGTGCGGTTCTTCTGTCTGCAGGAATCGATTCACCGGTTGCTGCCTGGCTGATGATGCGCCGCGGTGTTTCTCTTACGGGAGTGTTTGCCGATTCGGGCAGGTTCGCCGGAACTGCTACCAAAGATCTCGTGAAAGACAATGCGCGTATTCTCTCGTACTGGTGTCCCGGCCGTGCGTTCCCGCTGTGGATTATCAATGTCGAACCGTTCCTGCTTCAGATGCAGGAACACTGTGACCGCCATTACACGTGTCTGTTCTGTAAACGGTTCATGATCAGGATTGCCGAGCGGATCTCGGCACAGAACCGGCTGGAAGGTGTGGTTACCGGCGAGAATCTCGGTCAGGTTGCGAGCCAGACCCTGCAGAACATGGGTGTCATCACCGCATCATCGACGATTCCGCTGCTCCGTCCGCTTCTGACCTACGATAAAGAAGAGATCGTCGCCATAGCCCGCAGGATAGGTACGTTCCATGAATCTCCCGGAGACACCTCCTGCAGAGCGGTTCCGATCAAACCGGCTACCTGTTCGCCGTTATCCTTCATCTGTGAAGAAGAGGATAAGCTTGCAATGGATTCTCTGATTGATGAAGCCATTGAACATGCAGAACTCTGGGTCGCCAAGAACGGAACTATTGTCCAGAAAGAAATAACCCGGAAAACGTAGACGACACTGCTGTTCTGATAATCGGTTGCAGAAAAAAAGATTGGTTGGGTAATATTAGAGCTGTACGAATTTTGCAGAAGTGATTCCGTCTCCATTCGCGACCTGTTTCATAATTTCAGGAGATACGATGGAATCGACTGCAAGAATCATCAGCGAATCAGTGCCGACATTTGCGCCGCCGACCTGCATGCTGGAGATATTGACATTGTTCTTGCCAAGGATGGTTCCGACAACACCAATGATACCCGGACGGTTGACGTGGTTTGCAAGGATGACATTTCCTGCCGGTACTAAATCAGTCTTGAATTTGCCGATCGAGATGATGCGTGCACCGTTTTCCTTGGAGACGTATCCGGAAATCTTGTTCTGACCTTTTGCGGTAGTAACGGTCAGGGTGATCAGAGACTTGTATTCTCCTGCTTCACCGGATGTCTTTTCGATGATGTTCATGCCGCGTCCCTTTGCAACGAATTCTGCGTTGACAATGTTGACCGGTTCCTGCAGGATGCTGGAGATAAGACCCTTGACACCGAGTCTGGTGACGTATTTCAGGTTCTGCTTGAGTTCGGAGACTT
>DALTWN010000103.1 GCA_029987045.1 Methanocorpusculum sp. | reverse complement strand
TGGCGATGTATTCGACGGACAGTGCCTGGACGGCGAAACTCAGGTCCATGACTTCGATCGGATGGCCCATTCCTTTCGGCGTCGACAGATTGACGAGTCTGCCTTCCGCAAGCAGATGGATCTTCTTTCCGTCGACGACATAGGTATCGATGCCGTCGCGGTGGTCGATCGCCGATGCGTGTTCTTCGAGCCAGGGGATCTGGATCTCGTTGTTGAAATGTCCGGCGTTGCAGAGGAGTGCGCCATCTTTAAGCAGCGGGAAATGCAGACCGGTGATGATCGAGCAGTCGCCGGTCGTCGTGATGAACAGGTCGCCGAGCGGTGCGGCGTCGACCATCTTCATGACATCGAATCCGTCGAAGTGTGCCTGGAGTGCACGGCGCGGATCGACTTCGGTGACGATGACGCGTGCGCCGAGCGCCCGTGCCTTTGTCGCGACACCGCGGCCGCAGTAGCCGTATCCGGCGACGACGACGTGTTTTCCGGCGACAAGACAGTTGGTCGTCAGCATGATGGATGCGAGTGCGCTTTCGCCGGTACCGTGGACGTTGTCGAAATAGTGTTTCATCGGCGTATCGTTGACCGCGATGACCGGGATCTCGAGTTTGCCGTCGGCTTCCATGGCATGCAGACGGTGGATACCGGTCGTCGTCTCTTCACAGGCGCCGATGAGCTGCGGCATGCAGTCGCGGCGGTCGGTGTGGACGCGGTTGATGAGATCCATGCCGTCGTCGATGGTCAGTGTCGGTTTCGCATCGAGCACCTGGTCGATTGCCGCATAGTATTCTTCGGTGGTGCATCCGCGTTTCGCAAAGCAGGGGATTCCGGAGATCCGCAGAGCCTCGGCGACATCGTCCTGGGTCGAGAGCGGGTTGCATCCGGTGATATAGACCTTTGCGCCGCCTGCCGCGAGCGTGCGGACAAGACATGCGGTCTTTGCTTCGACATGCAGTGCCATGCCGATCGTGTGGCCGGCGAGCGGTTTTTCCTTTTCGAACCGGGTTCTGATGGCCTGCAGAACGGGCATGTACTGGTATGCCCACTGTATCTTCTGTTCGCCAGTATGTTCCATGCTTCATATATTTGGCGTGGCGGGAATAATAGCTATTGCCACGAGGATGGACGAATAGTGCAGGAGCGTTGAAAAAGAGAATGGGTTTTTTACGACGATGTTTACTCGTCGTCTTTGATATTGATGTAATCGATCTTGTTCATCTTCGTCCGCGGCATTTCCCGCAGGATGGACACGACCTTCGGACAGCTCCAGCGGTTCAGGTGTTCGCGGGCATACAGCTGGATCGCTTCCACCGCATCTTCCTTTTTCATCGCCGGATCGTTCAGGGTCACATAGAGCTTGATGCGTTCGTCGGTCTTCCACGGCATACCGACCGCACAGACTTCCTTGATGACCGGACATCCGCCCATTTCGGTCTCCACCATGGTCGGATACACATTGAATCCGTTCACCTTGATCATGCGCTTGAACCGTGATTTGAAGATGATGTATCCCTGGTCGGAGACCGTGACGATATCGCCGGTATGCAGCCAGATCTTTCCGTCGTCATGTCTGCGCATGACCTCTTCGGTCGCTTCCGGTCTCTTGTAGTATCCTTTCATCAGACCCGGACAGATGAGACAGAGTTCTCCTTCGGTATTGTTGGGGACAAGTTTTGTCGTGCCGGGTTCGACCAGACAGATCTCGGTATGCGGCAGCGGTCTGCCGACACATCCTTCCGGCAGCGTGTCGTAATCGGATTCCGTCAGGATACAGCAGCCGCAGGATTCCGTCAGTCCGTATCCCGGCAGGAACTTCACGCTCATGAACTCGTTGTATTTCGCGGCAAGTTCCGGAGCGACACGGTCTCCGCCGGACGCGATGTAGGAGATGAATGAAACGTCTTCGTTGCGGAGATAGGGATACATCCGTTCGAACATGGTAGGCACGCACGGTACCGTGTCGACGCGTTCCTGCAGGATGATCTGTGCGCAATCCTTTGCATTGAATTCCGGCATGAGGATCATGCGCATACCGCTGCAGAGCGGCTGGTGGATGACCATGCAGAATCCGAATGCATGGAAGACCGGCAGGAACGAAAGGAATGCCATGCCGATATGCGGACGGTTGGAGAACTTCAGTTTCATCATGTCGGTCGTGCTGGTATTGAGTGCACGGTTGGTGAGCATGACTCCCTTCGATTCGCCGGTCGTTCCGCCGGTATACATGATGGCGGCGACATCGTCGATCTTCACGGTGTCTTCCGGCAGTTTTCCGCCTTTGTCCAGGAACTTCTTTCCGTCGTTGAAGACATCGACCCATTCGATGGCTCCGGTCGCTTTTGCGGCGTCACGGTATTTCAGCAGTTTGAATCCGACGCGCATCGCGGCACCTTTCACGGTTTCCGGGAAGAAGGTCGGTATCCGGCATCTGATGACCTTCGCGCCGATACCTTCGCAGATACCTTCGTTTCCTTCGAAGGCAAGCACATATCTGCTTTCCGTGAGCCTGATGCAGTGTTCGAGTTCCGCACGGGTCGAGAGCGGATGGACCAGGTTGCAGATGGCGCCGATGCGGTTCACCGAATATACCGCGAGAACGCACTGGGGAATATTGGGCAGGAATATCGTGACGAAATCGCCTTTCTTGACGCCGAGTTTCACCAGGCCCGCGGCGAATCCGTCGATGACTTCCATCATGGTACCGTAGGTTATGCGGTTATTGAAGTACCAGATTGCTTCGGCCTGTTTTCCGGCATGCCGTGCTCCGTAACTGACGATTGAATATAGGGACCGAAGATCGTTTTCGGTCAGGTCGTCATAGGTAGTGACGGCGGGATTTCTATAGACCATATCTTTCGTATGCTTTGTTGTCATCTCGAACACCAAGACTGCTCAATATATAAATTATTCGCATAATATGAACCCTGTGGTCGAACTGGGCGAAAAAAAGGAGGAATCTCAGAGTTTCGTGACGATGGTCACGATATCGCCGTCGGCGACTTCATGCTGAAGACCGACTTTTGCCGCATCATGCTTGACCGACGGCCCCCAGATCTTGGCGTAGCGGAACTGGTCGACGAAATCACGGTGCAGGCGCCGGCAGATGTCTTCGATCTTGGTGCCTTTGCGCATAATCATCGGTTCTTCCATATCGGCTTCATGTCCGTACGGTTTCAGATAGATGCGCACGAATCCCAGATGGTCGTAGATGGCGTCCTGCAGCTTGTCGATGTTGTAGGTCGCGTGAGCGGAGATCATGATGGGATCGACTCCGTACTTTTCGCGCATGTGGTCCTCGACTTCCTTGCGCTGCTGCGGGGTGATCAGATCGACCTTGTTGATGGCGATGAATGCAGGGATGTACATTCTGTTGCCCATCACGGCATCGACGATATCATCCTGCGTGATGTCTTTTCCACGGCAGAGGACATCTGCGTTCATGATCTTGTTTTCTGCGAGGATTGCACGGACATCCTCGATATTGACCTTCGAGGCGCCGACGGTATGCAGGTGGACGCCACCTGCTGTTGTCTTCTTGATGGTGATATCCGGTTTCTTCCGGTTGATTCTGATACCGGAATCGTAGAGTTCGCGCATCAGCACATCGACGTGGACCGCGTTGAAGACATCGCCTAAAATGACGATGACATCCGCGGTACGGACGACGGCGATGACTTCCTTTCCGCGTCCCTTTCCCATCGCGGCACCGGCGATCAGACCCGGGATATCCAGGATCTGGATCTTTGCGCCCTTGTATTCCATCAGACCCGGAACCACCGTGAGCGTCGTGAATGCATATGCGCCGGTTTCACTGTCTGCACCGGTCAGCCGGTTGAGCAGGGTGGATTTACCGACGGACGGGAATCCGACCAGGACGACGGTACCGTCTCCGCTCTTCTTGACCGCGTATCCTTCGCCGCCGCCGACGGACTTGATGGCACGCATCACGGCGTCGTCTTTCAGTTTGGCGATTTTCGCTTTCAGGCGTCCGATATGCTGCGAGGTGGCCTTGTTGTATTTGGTATTGCGGATCTCTTCCTCGAGTGCACGGATTTCGTCTTCTATTCCTGGCATAAAGTGATTATAGTAATTGGCGTTCGATGTAGATAAAGGTCTTTAGAAGATACCCGGTTTCTGTGGGTAAGATGCCTGTTTTGCCGACAATATTTTTCGTTGCCTCTCAAAGCGGGTGTTCTTAGCGATCATTTACGCGAAAATTGCCGAAATCCGGAGTAACAGTACGGCAATTATAAATAGTGACGAGGCTAAAATTATTACGCACAACTGATGCTGACATAGTGTAGTGGCCAATCATGCCGGCCTCTCACGCCGGCTACTGGGGTTCGAATCCCCATGTCAGCATTCGTGATGTTTTTCGTTTCTTGGAAGCGAGGTGGGGTAGTCAGGAGATCCCGACGGGCTCATAACCCGTAGACCAATGGTTCAAATCCATTCCTCGCTACT
>DALTWN010000102.1 GCA_029987045.1 Methanocorpusculum sp. | reverse complement strand
ATCTGCACTGATGAAGTGGGTCGGAATACCTTTCTTATTGAGGATATTGAAGAAGTACTCGGTAAGGCGAAGACCCGCTTTTCCGGCTCCTTCCATCTTGAGGCCGACCGTGTTCATACCCGGATCGAAGACGCCATCTGCGCCGGTACAGTCATCCTTGAATTTCAGGAGGTAGGTACCGTCATCGTTTGCGTAGACATCCTTAGTTTTACCCGTGTAAACTAATTTCATACTATACAGTATTTGAAAGAAGAGAATATAATTTTAATCGGCGTTTCGATAAAAATCCCGTTAATTCGGGGTCTTCCTGCCTATTTGTGATAGGGTTCACCCGAGAGGATTTTGAACGCGCGATAGATCTGTTCGAACAGGATCAGCCGGCACATGGTATGCGTAAAGGTGAGTGCCGAAAAGGAGAGTTTCCGGTCGACGGATGCAAGGAGTTTTTCGGATAAGCCGAGGGGTCCGCCGATGATGAAACAGATGTTCTGGCCGGAAAGTTTTGCGGTCTTGAACTGGGCGGCGAGCTCTTCGCTGGATATCGATTTTCCGCGGGGGTCGAGTGCCAGGGTCATGAATCCGTTCTTGACGGCGGCACGCAGTAGGTCTCCTTCCTTTTCCTTGACGAGCTTTTCTTCGGCAGGAGATGCGGCGTCGGGAATCCGTACATCCGCAAGCTCGGTGACGGTAATGGTCACATAGGGCTTGAGACGTTTTTCGAATTCCGCGATGCCTTCAGCTATCCAGTGATCCTTGATTTTTCCGATGCAGAGAATCTGGATCTGCATAAGGTACGATCAGTTGATGATAATGCCGCTCTTTCTGGATTCGTTCTTGCCGCCGCGACCGTGTTCGCCGCCGAACGAATCATCACTGACATTCGAGGACCGGCGACGTGTACGCGGTTCTGACGAGAGTTCTTCGATGATGGAGGATTCTCTTGCGGAAGTCTTCCGGGTCGTTGTTTTCTTGGCCGGAGCTGCCTTTTCCTCGACCGGTTCGAAGTCGCCGGGTTCTTCCGTACCGGCTTCTTCCGCCTCTTCGGTCTGTTCTTCCTTTTCTTCTTCAGGGTAGGTCGGTTCGAAGTCATCCTCTTCCGGTTCCGGTTTCGGCTGGACTCTCTTCTTTGCCGGGGTCGCGGTATGTACGTCGGATTCTACGAGAGGGTCATCGATTTCCTGTTTTCCGGAAAGTGAGTTCTGGTAGCATGCGATTGCTTCTTCGATCTGACCCAGGCGTTCATGTGCCTGTGCACGTAAGCGCCATCCCGTAGCGTTTTCCGGACATCCGGTCGTTGCCTTGGTTGCAGCTTCGAGTGCCTTGTCGTACTGGTTCTGGCTGAGGTAGATGAGTGCACGAGTGTTGAAGAGATCGACCTCGTCGCCGCCTGCCTTTTCCGCTTTTTCCAGGAACGTAAGAGCTTCGGACGGTCTGCCGGAAATAGCAGAGAGATAACCCATGCCGGAAAGCATGTGCGGGTTTCCTGCAGTCGCAGAGACACTTGCTTTGAGTGCTGCAAGAATGGTTTCCGGTTTGCCCTGCTTGATGGCGGCATTTGCACGTTCCAGATACGCGTTCAGGTTCGTATTGTTGTTCTTGATGATACGGTCGAATGCAATGAGCGCCTTGTCGTAGTTTCCGGTACGGGAAAGCAGGTCGCCGTAGCCAAGCAGTGCTTCGGTGTTCGTACGGTCTGCTTTCAGGATGGTGACATATTCGGAAAGTGCGGCTTTATACTCACTGGTCAGTGCAAGTTCCTTTGCGTACATCAGTCTGATTGCTTGGTCGTCCGGGTAGAAAGAAAGGATGATCGCACAGAGATCCGCGGATTCCTTCCAGCGTCCGAGAGCCATCAGGGCTTCTGCCTTCAGATTCAGGGTCATCCGGTCGTTTGGATGTGCTTCAAGAATCATGTCGTACCCGTTGATGGCTTCTTCATAGTTTCCATCCATCAGATAGAGGTTTGCAATCTTGCGGAAGACATTGATGTTGTCCGGCTGAATCTTCAGATAGGAGATGTAGGCATCGAGCATGTCTGCGTATTTCTGCTGACGTTCGAGGACTTCAGCAAGAACCAGGAGCGGTTCGGGGTTCTCCGGATCCTGGCTGCAGATGGTGCGTAAATCCGCTTCTGCTTCTTCCCAGTGTCCGAGATTCGCTTTGCAGCGTGCTTTTGCCATGAGAAGTCCGGTGCTTTCCGGTTCGGATGAAAGTGCTGCATTGAATGCGGCAAGACCTTCTTCGTAATCACCTTTGGCTGCGTATGCCTGACCGAGGGAGGAAGTAACCGGGACATCACCCGGTTTGATGGCCAGTGCTTCAGTGTAGTAGGTGATGGCTTCATCGTAGCGAAGGAGCTGCATACAGGCATCTCCGCCGAGTTTGTAGATGGTATAGTCCGCATCACCCAGTGCTGCAGTAACCGATACGGCAGCTTCCGTCTCCTTGTGGCGTCCGAGTGCCGCTGAAATCAGGGCAAGTTCGCCGGCAGGTCCGCGGAGATCCGGATAGGTCTGGATAATGCTCGTGTATAATGCCGCGGCTTCTTCCAGCTGACCGCCGTCTGCAGCACAGAGAGCCTGGAGGAACACGGTTCCGATGTTTTCTGCTAGATATGCGGATGCAGTGGAGAATGCTTCCTTTGCATCGGCGTATTTGCCGAGCATTTCGTAGGATTTACCGAGACAGAGGAATGCATGACCGTTTTCGGGTTGCAGTTCACAGACACGGTTGTAGTACGTTGCCGCATCGGTGTAGGCACCGGCTGCGAAGGATGCATCTGCGGCTGCACGAATGACTTCTGCGTTGTCCGGAAGCATGGTGATCATTCCGTCTGCAGCTTCCTTTGCTGCTGCAAAGTCGCTGGAGTTGACAATACAGGTGATGAGCTTTCCGTAGAGCATCGGGTTTTCCGGATACTGGTTCATCAGCTTGCGGAAGATATCTGCTGCTTTGGTGAAGTTTCCGCTCAGCATCTCGGATTCGGCATATTCGTAGAGAATCGTGTAATCGTCCGGAAGCATGGCACTGACACGTTCGGCTGCTTCTGCAGTCGCCTGATATCTTCCGGATGCGGCAAGAAGACGCAGGTGCAGGATTTCCATGTCGATACGGGTCGGATCTTCAGCAAGAGCGGAAAGGGCGGCACTGTCTGCCAGTTCGGCCTTGCCGGTTGCTGCAAGACAGCATGCTTCGATGGCGGCAAGGTCCGGGTTTGTCTCACTGAACGTGATTTCGTCCCCGATCGAATCGACCTTTTCGATAAGTTCCATTTCTTCTCCTTCAAAGAATGCATCTGCAGAGGCTTTTCCGTCACGGATACTCTTGGCACGGGAGAAACTGGCAAGTGCTTCGGAGTATTTGCCGGAGAAGAATTCGGCAGTCGCTTTCATCTGCCACATCCAGCCGGAACCGGAACCGGCACGGATTGCGTGTTCGAAACATTCGGCAGACCGCTGAATGGCTCCGGTCATGAACGAGATCGAACCAAGGAGATACCAGAGTTCTCCGGATTCAAGGTTGCGGGAGAGAAGTTTTTCGAGTTCTGCTGCGGATTCCTTTGTCTTTCCGCCCCAGAAGAGACAGTAGATGCGGCGGAAGGTAATATGAATCTCATCGGTTCCTTCGATCTGCTGGATTGCCTCGTATGAAGCTGCGGCATCTTGGAACTTGCCGGTCATCTCCTCTAACCGTGCTTTGCGGAAGAGGCCGAGCGTGTCCCGCGGCGGAAGGGATTTATAGAGATCATATGCCTCATCGGTTTCATCCATGAGCTCTGCACAAAGAGCCGCATCTTTTGCGTATTTTGCCGCATGGTCCGGGAATGCCTTCATCAGGTTGCGGTATGCATCCTTTGCCTCGCCGTTCTGGCCGGAACGCATGAGGTTGTCGGCGTAGAGGAGGGCATACTGTTCATTCTGAGGATTGTTCAGTGTCAGCTGTTTTGCAATGGTCGCCGCATCACGGTAGTTTCCAGTACGTGATACCCATTCACATTTCCGTGCAAGAATGAAGGTGTCGTCGGGGTCTATCGTGACGTGCTCGATTGCCTCAATCGCCGGGGTGTAATTTCCTGCCTCTGCTTCAAGAAGGGCAATCTGTGTCCATGCTTCCTGGTTTTCCGGTTCTGCCTCGACTACCTTGCGGTAACTTTCCAGTGCATTATTGTATTTTCCGGTGTACTGCTGCAGATGAGCAAGTCTCGCTAACGCTTTGATGTTTCCTGGTTCGGATTCAACAGCTTTCGTATAATGAGAACATGCATCCTCGAACTGCTGTTTTTCGAAAGCCTGTTCGCCGCGGGTAATCCACGGGTTTTGTTTGTCTCCTTTACCGAATAAGCCAACCATTGACATACTCTCCTATTGTATCTATAATTTTTTGTGGGAAAGTATAAAAAGCATCTCAGAACACCCCCCTGAATTCGCTGCTATCCGGGAGAAAATACCCATTCCATCTCGTTAAATAGGAAGAAAATCATACAATAGGGTATGGAAAAAAAGG
>DALTWN010000101.1 GCA_029987045.1 Methanocorpusculum sp. | reverse complement strand
GTGTTCGGCAGATGGTTCAATCGATGAAAAAAACCCAGGGAATATGGCAATTTTGGCTAATTCTTTTATATATCTTTCGGGAGGTCCGTCACAGGACCTGGGCAGTCGACCATGCAATAGGGATGATTTATCATCTCTCTAATCCAATTATCTCTCAATGACAAGCGTTCCGGACGATACTTCGCTATCCTCTGCACTGGCGGCATGGCAGCCCATGCTTTCGCATCAGGAAGATACCTGGTTCTTCTGCACGAACGACGAGACGGTGCAGACCGTGCTTTCGTCCCTGCACACGCCGGTGCTCAAGGACCATATCACGACGCTCCGCAGTTTCGCGAAACAGCTCGTGACGGAACGCTGTCCGGATCTTACCATCATCACGTTCGAGGAACAGACGGCCGTCCTCTACCATATCATAAAACAGCTTCCGTGGGGAAAGAAGACACGGTCGCTGCCGATTGCCTTGGTCAGCGATCTCATCGGCCGCTATCATTTCTTCCGGCAGCATTACATCGATCTCGGCAGATACCTGGACGAAAAGACCCGGCCGAAACATCAGCTGCTTGCGACCATCTATGCCGAATACGAACGATACTGCGGCGACCGGATCATCGACGAGATCGGCGTCATGAAAAAGGCTATCGAACTGCTGAATGAAGACAATCCGGTAAAATCAGGAGTCATCTATCATATCCAGCCGACCGACCTGCTGACGCAGACCCTGCTCGATGCCGTCGCATCCAACCGGAACGTCCGGGAATTCAAACGGCCCGTCTGCGAAATCGCTACTCCAAAAACCCTGAAGACCCCTATTCTGAAATACCGGACGGCGAAAGACGAGATCGAAGCGACGCTGGAGACGATTGCGACTCTGCTGGAATCCGGTGCAGAACCAGACGATATCCTCATCATTTCGCCGAAAGCGGAATCCGCCGCGAAACTCATCGGCGAATGTATCGGCGATTTCGCGTATCGGAAAGACGAGCAGTACGTCCCGCTGAACTGTACCGGTCTTGAAACGCCGCTCTCTTCCTACCCGATTATCCAGGCTGTTTCCGCGGCAGTATCCGCCATCCAGAACCGGCGGTTCGCGCTGGAAGACCTGCAGACGATAACGTCTCTGGACTGTTTCCCGAACCATCCGATGGTCAGCGTCGACGACCTCACGAAATTCTCCATCATGGCGGGCGTTTCCGAGAACGAGTACGAATGGATGCATGCCATTTCCCGGCTGGAATCCGATTGCAATCTGGCGGAAACCGGTACACGTATCCGCGACCTCATCGAATGGCTGAAGACGCTGGATGACGAGTCGTCGACCTACCGGACCCGTACCGCCGCACTCAGGAACTGGCTTTCTGCGTCCGGATGGATTGCCTGTACGGATATCACCGAAGAGGAATCGCGGGCACGTGATCTGCTCCTGACCTTCTTTGCCGAGTTCACCGAGACGGAGACGGGCGACATCCCCTGCGATCTCTTCACCTACAGTACGAACTTCCATGAGTTCCTGCAGCATGCCACGGTTTCCCGCCGGGCAGGACGCAGGAATTCCGTCCGGTTCTGCAAGCTCAAGGACGCGGCCGATCTGTCCGCGAAACACGTGTTCATCATCGCCCTGACGGCGGAAAACATTCCGTCCCAGGCATCGGTGCTTTCGCCGTTCTCGATGAAGGAAACCGCCGATCTCTGCAGGAAACCCGACGGAACACCGTTCAGTCTATCGGATCTCCAGTACGACCAGGAACAGCAGAATTTCGCCGCGGCATTGCAGACCGCGACCGTTTCTTTAACGCTTTCCTGCCATCTGGCGAACGGGTCGTCGAACACCGCGCCGTCTTCGTTCCTGACCCGGATCGGCGAACCGCAGGATCCGGTACCGGTACCCCTGACGCATTCCGTCTGGTACGACCAGATCGCGGCGGGAACCGCCATCAGGACACAGTCGCCGATCGACCGGCCGCTTCTGTCTCTGCCGGATCCGGATACGACCGCTGAAATCATCGGGCGGGAAACCTGCGGATACGCATCCGATTTCAGTGCATCACCTGCCCGGTCCGTCTTTGCGGAAACCTATAAGAACCATATCTATTCCGCGACGGAGATCGAGACGTATCTTACCTGTCCGTATAAATGGTATCTGAGCAAATTCGTCAGACTGCAGAATCCGCAGGACAAGTATGCCGAAACGACGAACTACGGATCCCTGGTGCATGCGGGGCTTGAAACGTTCGTCAGCAAGAACGGCAGGAAACTGACCGAAATGTCGGCAGAGGAAACGGAACAGGCGGTTATCGAGACGCTCCGGAAAACCTTTGCCGATTATCCGTTCATCTCGTCGCCGACCTGGCGTGCGAAGATCAGCCGGTGTCTTGGCGATGCCTATCCGGGTCAGGTCCCGGTATTCCGGCAGTTCTCCTGTGATGAAGTCGCCTATGCCCGGGACGGATGGTTCAGTATCCCGCCGGTCAGGGATCCGGAAACGGATGAAGTCCTGGTGCCGGGAGATCTGGAATGCACGATCGATGATGTGACCGTGACCTACAGGGAAGAATCCATGCGGGTCAAAGGGTTCATCGACCGGGTGATGCGCAAACCAGACGGCACGTTCCGCATCGTCGATTACAAGACAGGTGCGGGTTTCATCCGGGATCTCGATCATCTTGTCCAGATCCCGCTGTACGCCGAAGCGTTCGCTGTCATGCATCCGGAACTGAAATCCGCCGGCGGCCATTATCTCTGTCTGAAGAACACCGACCAGTACGGTATCGTCTCTCCCGGTCTGAAGACCGGTGACGCTGAAGAATCGTGGGAAGAGACCCGTGACCGTGTTCTGTCCCTGGCGTTTTCCGCGAAACGGGATATCGAATCGGGCATCGCGTCGCGAAACGGCATGTGCCGTCCGGATTACTGTCCGTACAAGGATATCTGCCGTCGCGGAAACCTTGCCGAAGTTCCGGAGGAGGAGGAGGAATCATGACCCGGCCGTCGTTCACCCCGTCCCAGCAGGCGGCACTCGATATATCGAAGAGTGTCGGTGTGACGGCGAGTGCAGGTACCGGCAAGACCTATCTGCTCAAGAACCGGTTCATCGAACTCCTGCGCAGCGGTGCAAGACCCGGCGAGATCCTGTGTCTGACCTTTACCGACAAGGCGGCTGCAGAGATGCGGGACCGGATCGAGGAGGAACTGCGGGACCAGGTGCGGGACGAACCGGACAACGTCAATCTGTCCCGTGCGCTGGAAGAGATCCATCACTGTACCATCAGCACGTTCCATGGCTTCTGTTCGGGACTGCTGCGCGAGTTCCCGATGGAAGCCGAGGTGCCGGTCAGTTATACCGTCATGGATTCGCTGGCGACCCATAATCTCGTGACCGATACGATCGCCGACGTCCTCCAGCATCCGCGAAAGGACCTTCTTTCGAGCGTCGAGTATCTCTGGCTGCATATCGCGGATGCGGGACGGCTTGCCGCCGGTATCCGGCTCATCTACGATACCTGGGCCGCAAATGCGGACTGGTTCGCGGATCTCATCGCGGATCCCCGGAAAGTCTATGACGGCTGGGTCGCTCAGATCCATGAATTCCTGGATCGGCATGTCCGGCCGGTCTGGGAATCCGTGACGACCGATCCGGAGCTGAAATCGTTCGTGTATTTCGCGGATACCGGTGCGAAGAATGTCGATGAATTCCGTGCGGCCTATGAAACCGTCGTTTCCGCGAAGACCGTGCAGGACCAGTATCTCGCACTGCTTGCCCTGACGAAACAGCGGCATCCGATGGGCAAGGTCTATGGCGAGCTGTCGAAACACTGCACGTCCGTGAAACAGGAGATCAGGAAACAGGTTCCGGAAGGAATGACCGTTCCGCCGTTCGCAGACGACCGTGTGCAGTTCATGCTCGAGGTTCTGCGGGCGTTTGCAACGGTCGGACGTTCCGTTCATGACACTGTCCGGAAAAAGATGGCGGACGGCGGATACCTGAATTTCGAGGATCTGATCCACGGGGTCGAACTCCTGCTGGATAGGAAACCCGAGATCCGGAACGAACTCTGCCGGCGGTACACCTATATCCTGGTCGACGAAGTCCAGGACAACAATCCGCTGTTGACCCGGATCGTCGAGATTCTCGCTGGCGATATCGCTTCCGGAAACAAGCTGTTCGTCGTCGGCGACATGAAACAGTCGATCTACCGGTTCAACGGTGCGGATCCGAAACGGGTGCAGGAACTCCTCGCCAAGTTCCCGGACGATCCGGTGGAACTGGATACCAATTACCGGACGGTATCTCCGCTGATTGCATCCATCAATGCGGTGTTCACGCAGGTGTACGGCGAAGGAAATACCGACGGCATCCGGTATTCCGGCGTGGATGCCAGCCGCAAATCGGAGATCGGTACCATGACGGTCCTGACCGGCAGGAACACCGGCCGCGGGAAGAAGACGGAGTCGAAAGAGGAACTGCCGGCGGAAGGAGATCTGCTTGCGTCATGGATCCGGCATGCGATCGATGCAGGCACGCTGATGG
>DALTWN010000100.1 GCA_029987045.1 Methanocorpusculum sp. | reverse complement strand
TATGACTACAGTATTTGACATCCCGGCAGGCACTCTGATTAACAAGGTTGCTGAAGAACTGAAAGCAGTTTCTGAAATTGAAGCACCAGTGTGGGCAGAGTATGCAAAAACGGGAGTACATAAACAGATGCCACCGGAGAACCCGGATTGGTGGTATGTTCGCGCCGCAGCCGTCCTTCGTAGACTCTACGTCGATGGTCCGTTAGGCGTCGAGCGCATGCGGACCGTCTACGGCGGCATGCAGGACAACGGCAGCAAACCGTCCCACTTCAGAAAAGGAAGCGGAAGTATCGCAAGAAAAGTCATGCAGCAGCTCGAAGCTGCCGGCCTTGTCGAAAAGGTCCCGGCAGGAAGAGCAGTATCTGCAAAGGGACGCAAGTTCCTCGACGGCATCGCACACTCCTTGAAGGAAGATGCAGTCAAGGCAGCACCCGGACTCGCAAAGTACTGAACAACACTGACACAACATACAGGTGAATCGAATGGGAGAAGAGGAAGAACTTGCAGAACTTCGCCGTCAGCGCATGATGCAGATGCAGCAGCAGCAGATGGCAGAGCAGGAACAGCTTCAGGCAAAACGGCAGATGCAACAGCAGATCCAGTCCGTTCTCATGCAGGTCATGGAACCGGAGGCACGTGAACGTCTGAACACGATCCGGATCACGAAACCCGAATTTGCTGCATCCATTGAGCAACAGATTGTCGCTCTTGCCCAGTCAGGCCGCCTTCGTCAGAAAATTACCGATGAACAGCTGAAGAATCTGCTGACGCAGATTGTTCCTCAGAAGAAGGAATTCAATATCCGCAGGGTGTAATGAAAGCCGGGGTGCTCTACAGCGGGGGAAAAGACAGCAGTCTTGCTGCGTTCCTTCTGTCCCGCGACTATGATGTGGAGCTTCTGACCTTCGTCTTCAATGAAGACCGCCCGTTACCGTCCATCGAACACGCCGCACGCGAACTGGGTTTTCCGTTCCGGAAGATCGCGTTCCCGCCGGAGTTCCTCGATGAAATGGCCGACATGGTTGTCCGCGACGGACATCCGGGAAACGCCATCAATGAAATCCACCGCCGTTCGCTGTTTGCAGCAGCGGCCGAATACGAGGTGGTTGCGGACGGAACACGGCGCGATGACCGGGTTCCGATGAGGACACCTGCAGAAGTGCAGAGTCTTGAGATGAAATACGGCGTCAGTTACCTGCGCCCGCTTCTCGGTATAGGAAAAAAAGAGATCATCCGTCTTGCAGAACGGTTCTTCGAAGTCGCCTACGGCGAAACGGGAACCATCGAAAACGGTGATTATGAAACTGAAATCAGGGAGGCCCTGAGGAAACGGAACATCGACTTCGTGCCGCTGTTCCCGGTCCATCACGAGCAGTCACTGATTCTGAAGAAAAAACTGGTGAAATAACCATGAGCAGACTTACGAAAAGCCGTAAAATCCGGTTATCTAAGGCGACCCAGCAGAACCGCAGAGTTCCCGCATGGGTTATGATCAAGACAAAGCGTAACGTTGTGTCCCACCCGAAGAGACGCAGCTGGAGACGCAGCACGCTGAAGGTGTAAGAAAATGGTAGAAGTACAGAAAGAACAGATCTACATTATCCCGCTTCGCGATGTAAAACGCGTCCCGTGCTACAAACGTGCAAACGCAGCAATTACCGACATCCGTGCATTCCTCGCACACCACTTGAAGAGCGAGAATGTAAAGCTCGACAAATCCATCAACGAAGCTGTCTGGGCACGCGGATCACAGAAACCGCCACGGAGAATCCGTGTCCGTGCGATGAAGTTCGAAGACGGACAGATTCAGGCGGAGCTCGCAGAGGAATAAATGGATCCGACCCTGTCCCTGAATGGCGATCCGAACATCGGTGTATTCGCACGCGCATTCGACGACGTCGCGTTCGTACCGATCGATGCCCCGGACGAGTTCAAAGCGAAGATAGGCGAAGCCCTTGACGTGGACGTCGTCGAGACGTTCATCCAGGGATCCTCCGTGATCGGTCTTCTGCTTACCGGCAACTCGAACGGGTTCGTTGCATCCGGTCTCATTCAGGATTCAGAGCTTGACACCCTCCAGGAGTACGGCGACGTGCTTCTCCTGGGCGAAGAGATGAATGCAGCAGGGAACGTGATTCTCGCCAACGACTCGTTCGCCGTTGTGCATCCCGACATGTCTTCGGAAATGCGCCGCATGGTCGGCGAATTCCTGAAGGTCCCGACCATTCCGATGTCCTTCGCGGGCGTCGGAACCGTGGGCATGAGCTGTGCAATCAACAACCAGGGAATCCTCCTGCCTGCACACGCAAGCCCCGAAGAGATCGCGAAACTCGAGTCGCAGATTCCGGTACCGGACTTCCCGGTCGGAACCGGCTCGGTCAACATGGGATCGAACATGATCGGTTCAGGTATGCTGATCAACAACAAAGGATACCTGACAGGAAACACGACGTCCGGATTCGAGCTTGGTAGAATTGAAGACGTATTTGGATTTGAGTGAGGTACAATAACATGCCGAAATTCGAAGTTAAGGGCAAATTCCTCAACGACGGGGAAATGAAAGCCTTCACAAAAGTAGTCGAAGCACCTTCCGAGAAACTCGCAGGAGAATTCACTCTTGCAACCATCGGAAGCAAGCACAGACTTGAGCGTAAGTATATTGCTATCGAATCTGTAAAGGGTGCAGATGGCAACTAAGACAAGTGCAAAGGTTCCGCAGATGACGCTGGAGCAGGAAGTCCAGTCCCTCCAGGCATATGCAGCCGAGTATTCGAACCAGTTCACGATGCTGACCGAACAGCTGAAATTCATTGAAGCTGCAAAGACCGAGGCACACGTGTCCATCGATACGCTCGAATCGCTGAAGACGACCGATGCAGGTACCACCGTCCTTCTGCCGCTCGGCGGAGGGGTCGCGGTCCGTGCAACCGTCGACGACGCGAAGACGCTGCTCGTCACCATCGGCGCAGGCGTTACCGTTGAGAAGTCCGCAGACGACAGTATTTCCTATCTGCAGGACCGTATCACCGAGATGGAAGCATCCGAGAAACGCCTGACGGAATCGATTGCCAAACTGCAGGAACAGATGCAGGCGGTCGACGCACGGATGCAGCAGATCTATGCTGCCGTCCAGAGTCAGAAACAGCAGCAGGCATCATAACTCTGCAGCACACATTTTTTCCCTTTTTTCACGCGATTTCCAGATCGGTTTCCCGCAGAAGGAAATCATAGATGCCGACGACGAGAACGCCGGTTTCGGTATAATGGGCGACGACCGGATCGTGTACGATCAGGATCTTGCGGAACCCGTCTCCGGTCAGCTGCAGCGACCGCAGTTCCTGCTGCAGTTTTCCGGCATCCGGAACGGCATACGCCGACTGGATATAGAGCCGGGCACTGCCGAGGTTCGCCACGAAATCGATCTCGTATCTGTTCCGTACGGATTTCCCGCCGGCACCGGTGCCATTGACCTCGACAATCCCGACATCGACATTGTATCCTCGGCGACACAGTTCCAGATACACGACATTTTCCATCAGATAGGTATCTTCGACCTGGCGGAAATTCAGACGGGCATTGCGCAGACCGACATCCTCATAGTAATACTTCTGCGGAGATCCGATGTACTGACGACCGCGGACATCGTATCTGCTGACCTTCCGGATGAGATACGCATCTTCCAGTGCATCGAGATACCGGCTGACGGTATTGCGTGAAATATTCTCCTTGAGCACACTTCTGAAGGTATTGGCGATACGCTGCGGATTCGTCAGCGACCCGACCGAAGACGACACCACATCCAGAATCAGCGACAGAAGATGCTTATCCGCGAGACGGTTCCTGGACACCACATCGGTCTCATAGGTTTCCTCGAACAGCCGTTTCAGATATCCGGTCTTGTCCGCATACGTCTTTTCGAGAACTGCCTGCGGCAATCCGCCGAACATACAGTATTCCCGGAATCCGGATGCCTTGTCCCCCGGATACACTGCCATGAACTCTGAAAACGAAAGAGGATAGACATGGATCTCATCGCCGCGTCCTCTGAATTCGGTGATGATATCTTTGGAAAGGAACCGCGAGTTGCTGCCGGTAACATAGGTATCGACATTGGGATAGTGCAGCAGGGTATTGAGCACGGACTCGAACTCGTCCATCATCTGCACTTCGTCCAGAAGGACATAGTACATTCCGGAATCCGTTATGCAGGAATCGATATGCGCCAGGAACGCATCGGGATTGCAGAGATGTGCATACCTGCGGTCATCCAGCACGACCCTGATGATATGCTGCTCGTCGACGCCCGATTCCCGAAGATGGCGGAAAAAGAGCCGGAACAGCAGATACGATTTTCC
The DNA here is from genome assembly GCA_029987045.1 of Methanocorpusculum sp. Taxonomy (GTDB): domain Archaea; phylum Halobacteriota; class Methanomicrobia; order Methanomicrobiales; family Methanocorpusculaceae; genus Methanocorpusculum. Next base: position 263 of record DALTWN010000100.1, on the reverse strand, counting down.
CGACCGGCGCAGACCGGTGATTACCTTGATCAATCCGTTGTGTTTGCGCTGTACCAGTCTGTCGAGGTAGAATCTGCGTTCGAATTCCATGGAGACACCAACCGTTGACGAAAACTGCGTGTACCCGCACTTTTCGTCATTCAATACCCAAATATATGCTCTTTTAGTTGATATACCTACCCACAATACCCAACCATACAGCAATATAACACCCATTTTAAACCACTTTGACGAAAACTGCGTATACCTGCACTTTTCGTCAG
>DALTWN010000099.1 GCA_029987045.1 Methanocorpusculum sp. | reverse complement strand
CCTTGCCCTGGCCGTAGACATGAGTATACTGCCATTCGATGAACTTGCTGTACTGGGGGATGATGGTGGTGAACCGGCGTCTCCAGTCGATGGAAAGACCCAGCTGCTGCATGACACGCTGGTATTCGTCGGCGAAATAGTTGACAATCGTGACCGGATCCGTGAACTTCTCCAGGGTTGCCGGCGGAACACGATAGAGACCGCCGTAGAGTTTCAGCGTCTTCTCGTCCTTCTTCGCGATACGTTTCGCGATACCCAGGACCGGCGCACCGGTAACGTGGAATGCCATCGGGAACAGGACCTGTTTGCCCCGCATTCTCCAGAACCGTGCAACGACATCGGGGATGATATAGGTTCTTCCGTGTCCCACATGCATTGCGCCTGACGGGTACGGGAACGCGACGTTCACATACAGTTTATCTTTATTCGGATTCGGATTCGATTCGAACTGCGGAATCCAGGTATTGCGGATCTCCGGTTCGATTTCAGTCATTATCAGATTTTCAGCCATTGTTATTCCTTCTAGTCTATCTAGTCGACCGGTTTGAGTTTCAGGTCCTCACCGGCTCCATACCGGCGCACCATCTCCATCGCGATACTCGAGTTGCGGGCAAGATGGATTTCGCCGTGTGCATCAACCGTTGCAGTAAAGAGGTATTCTTTACCCGAGAACAGGTCGACGATCTTTCCGGAATGTTCCGGACAGATGATCGACAGCTGTTTCTTCTCGTTCCTGATCTTGAATCCCGGACTGCCGCCGGCTTCCGGGGTCAGGACATCGCCGAATAGGGCTTCCCTCCCTGGAAGGTCTGATAGCGGGCGGACATCGATGCCGACGCCGACCTTGGTGACGACAGAGGCGACGTTCTTGCCGGCTTTGCCGATAGCCGCCGGAACATCCTCGTCTTCGATATATACTGCTGCCTTGGTATCCGAAATCATGCGGACGACAATCTCACCGGCAGTGAACCTGCAGATCTCGTTCTGGATCTCCTTTTCCAGAACGACCCATGCCGGATTGTCTTCGGTGACCTCGAACGACGGCATCGAATGGATCGGCGGAACCGCATGCAGATCGTCGGAGAACTCGTCGTCTCCGGGTTCTGCGATATCGTCCGCGGCCTCTTTCGGCTCGGCCGGTTTCTCCGGGGAAACCTGCTGCGGTTTCGCGACCGGTTCCGGTGCTGCGGCCGATTTCGCCGCGGTATCGCGGATCGTTCCCACGGTCTTCATCGACGGGACTTCGACCAGACCGGTCGCCGGCGTGACCATGACTTCTCCTTCATACCGGAACGCCTCGGCGATGGTCTCTGCGGTATTGATGTTCGTCAGACGGACGATCGGACGGACCTGCGGATCGCCGATCTGTTCGAGTGCCTTCGGCACACCGAATCCGATCGAGACGTTATAGATCGCCGAGATGTCGCCGGTCTTGACGAACACCATCGTCGATACGATCTGCGGAAGCAGATTGAGATCGACCAGGCTTGCGAGCCGGATGAGTGCATCCAGCGCCGATTTCGCGTGCAGACCGCCGATGACCTTGATTCCCGACAGACGCAGGTCGGCAAACACCGCAAGTTCCTCGCTGCGGCGCATCTCGTCGAATATGATGTAATCCGGACGGAGCAGGGTAAGCACTTCTCCTGCCGCCGCGATGCTTCCGTCAAGCGAGGTGTACTGCGTGATCTTGTCGGTCACCATCAGGTCACGCGGGGACTCGATGGTCTTTACGATATAGTTCTCGCCGGAAAGATAAGTGGCGATATTCTGTTCGAGCGTCGATTTTCCCGATCCGGGCGTACCTACGACCAGCATGCCGGACGATTCCTTCAGCCGGTCCTTCAGTGCCGCGGCGAAGTTGTAGGATTCGAAAGAGACTTCGCGGGTCGGACGGACGATGGTCACCTCGATGCCGTCGGAGAACGGCGGACGGGTCGCGGTTACCCGCATGGATCCGATCTGGGAAACCGTCACTCCCGGCATCTCGACTTCGACGAATCCGTCCGGATGACGTTTCGCCCGTTCGAGGCATTCCTGCGCAATGGTCCGCAGTTCGTATTCGGTACACGGCGCTTCACGGATGGTGACGAGTTTCGACTCCTTGATGGTTCCCTTGCGTGCGTAGGGGGATACCCGTTCCTTCAGGTATACGGCAAAGGTATTCTCGTCGAAGAATTCGTCGATGTGCATCGGGGCGAAGTTGTCGCCGGTCTCGGGTTTCAGGAACACGACCTCGAGTCCTTTTGCCTTTGCCACCTGCGACTGGACATAATCGCTCGTCAGGAAGACCGCGTGCTTGTCGATGGCGACCTGGCGGATGAGCGCATCGATCTCGCCGCCGCTCGCCAGTTTGACCTGGTCGAGATTCGGACGGACTCCGTAATATTGCAATACGATCTTTCCCTCGGCTGCAAGATCGCAGAGCTTCTGCAGCTCGGAAAGACCTGAAAATCCTATCTCACGACCCTGATTCGCCTGTGCTTCGAGTTCGGCAAAGACAGCCTCAGGTATTATTATCGTTGCGCCGACATATTCGCCCTTCTCGATCAGGGCGGTGACGCGGCCGTCAATGACGACACTGGTATCTGGTACTACTATCATATGATATTCACTATGGCGGCCAACCGGTCAGTTATGTATTGAATGGCTACCGGCCAATAGCTCCGTTATTACTTTGGATGTATTTAGGTAAAAAAGAGATGGTGCTTCATCCGGAAATCAGGAAAAAAACGCCCGAAATCTGACGATTTTCCCGCCCCGCAGCGGAAATCAGCATCCGTCACGCGGACACGGCTACTGGTTTCTGCTGCTGATGTAGATGGCAAGTCCCGGGACCAGGAACAGGAGCACGATCATCACGCCGTTGAAGATATTGAAGACCAGGGAATCGACCGTCCCGGCATTGACCAGATACCTGAGCAGCAGTCCGACGGCCACCCAGAAAACGATCACGATGCCTGCGGCGATACCTGCAGCGAACATACGACTATCCATAACTGACAGAAGTATTCGTTCGGCGAAACGATTATTGTTCCGTTTTGCGGATCACCGCACGGAGTTCCGACCGCGGATATGCCGTACCGCGGACACGCAGGGTCCATCTCAGTTCTTCGATTGCCACTTCGCCGGCGGAAAAATACGCATGGAGTTCATCTTCGGTGAAATAATGCGTCATGATCCCGTCGCCTTTCAGGAACGACCCGGGCTCGATTTCCGTGCCGCGACCGCAGCGGAAATCGGCGCGGGAAAATCCCGAAAAAAACAGGTTGCCCCCGGTCCTGACGACACGGAGGAGTTCGGATGCCGCACGGCTGCGGTCCGGTGCGGACAGATGACCCAGGACATGACGGCAGAACACGGCATCGAAGGTGCAGTCCGGAAACGGCAGTGCACGGATATCGCCGACAAGCGCCTGAGCGCTTCCGGCAAGACCCACTGCTTCCCGGGCGATATCGATCCCGACGACACGATACCCTTTCGTGATCAGCGGCTGCAGCGTCTTGCCGTTTCCGCACCCGGTTTCAAGAACCAGATCGGACGGTTCGAGCGCGGGGATATCGACCGGACCGGCCCATCGTTTTCCCCGGCACTGATAATCTGCATCGAACGGATTCGACATGAAAAAAGTCAGCTGGAAAGATATGCCTTGAGTTTCGGCATCAGTTCGGTCGCATCACGATAGCCGTCCTGATAGAGCGCTTCGATCTTGTCCTGATCGAATTCCAGACGCTTGATGGTGACCGGTTTGCGCGGACGGATGACGAACACCTCTCCCTTCTTTTCCGCTTCGGCGATCTGGTCGAGCGCCTCGTTGTACCGGATATGCCGGGTCCCGATCTTGTAGACCAGCTTGAGATGGAACAGGTACCAGATTCCGAAGAACGGCGTCAGCATATTGAATTTCCTGCGGAACGTCGCATCCTGCGTCTGCACCATGACGATCTTCTTGCATCCGTCGTCGATCGCCCGCTGGATCGGCAGTGAATCGACGATGCCGCCGTCGAGATACTTGTTGCCGTTGAGTTTTACCGGACGTGAGATGATCGGCAGCGCCATGGTCGCCGCAAGGGTCTGGTACTCTTCGTCCATGTCATGGATGACGAAATACTCGGATTCCGCGGTCCTGATATTGATTGCGCCCACGTAGAATTTCGACTGAGTGGTACTGATCTTCGCCGTTTCGAAATCATAGGGTTCGAGTTCATGCGTCAGCGTCTTGAAGATGAACTCGATACCGAACATGTTCCCGGTCTTCATCAGACTTGAAAAACTGAAGTAGCGTTTATCGTGGGCATATTCCACGATGATCTTGCGTGCCCGTCCGAACTGTTTGGACAGATACGTCGTCGCATGACAGGCGCCGGAAGATACGCCATAGACCGAGGTGAAATCGATACCGTTCTCGATAAATGCATCGATGACTCCTGCGGTGTACGCTCCGCGCATACCGCCGCCTTCGAAAATCACACCCGCGTCATACAACATGTGAATACACGTATGGTTGCTGACAATTAAAAGCTATTTGACTGAACAGCGCGACAAAAGAGAGATACTGTCTAAAAAACCAGTAGCGAGGAATGGATTTGAACCATTGGTCTACGGGTTATGAGCCCGTCGGGA
>DALTWN010000098.1 GCA_029987045.1 Methanocorpusculum sp. | reverse complement strand
TCGTTCTCTACGGCCTTCCGCAACCAGTTGCCGGAAAAGTAACCGGTGTCCTTGGTCCGAACGGTATCGGAAAATCAACCGCAGTCAAAATCTTATCCGGACAGCTCCGTCCGAATCTTGGCATATTTGACCATGAAGTTGCGTGGGATGAAATCCTTGAGCATTATGCAGGAACCGAGCTCTTCGACTACCTGCAGAAAGTCGCGGCAAAAACCATCAAAGCCTCCATTAAGCCGCAATATATCGATTTCATTCCGAAAGCGTTCAAAGGAACCGTCGGAGCTCTCCTGAAAGCAAACGATGAACGCAAGAAACTCGACTACTACATCGAAAAACTCTCTCTTCAGACGATTCTTGATAAGGATTTATCCACCCTGTCCGGCGGTGAACTCCAGCGGGTCGCTCTGACGGTAGCGCTCTCGAAAGATGCAAATTTCTACTTCCTCGATGAAGTCACCCCGTTCCTCGATATCTATCAGCGTATGATAGCCGCAAATCTCATCCGGGAAATTGCCGAAGAACATCCGGTTGTCATGGTGGAACACGACATCGCAATCCTGGACATGGTAGCCGAGACTGTTCACCTCGGCTACGGTAAACCGGCAGCATTCGGTATCATCACCCGACCAAAAGGGGTAAGAAACGGTGTTAACCAGTATCTTTCCGGATTCATCGACGAGGAAAACGTACGTATCCGCGACTATCCGGTCGTTTTCGAGACACGCGGACATGAAAGCGATGTCGAACGAGAAATCCTGATGGATATTCCGCATATGAGCAAGACCTTCCCGGGATTCACGCTTACGGTTTCCGGCGGTCAGGTCAGACGCGGAGAAGTCCTTGGTATCGTCGGTGCAAACGGTATCGGCAAATCAACATTCGCAAAACTGCTTGCCGGCGTCGAAAAACCCGATGACGGAAAGAACTTCGATACCGTAACCGTATCCTACAAACCGCAGTATGTCACGCCGGATCCTAACTCATCGGATTCTGTAGAATTTGTCCTTCGTCAGGCAACAAAACGGTTCGACACCTCATATTATCAGCATGAAATCATCGAACCGCTGGGTCTTGACAAACTGCTTCAGGCAGAAGTCCGCAACCTCTCCGGCGGTGAACTCCAGCGGGTCGCAATCGCACTCTGTCTGTCCCGCGATACCGATCTCTATATCCTCGATGAACCGAGCGCACATCTTGATGTAGAACAGCGCCTAGTTGCAGCAAAGGTCATTAAGCGCGCGGCAGAAGAGAAAGAAGCAGGCATCATGGTCATCGACCACGATATGTACACGATCGATATGCTGTCCGAACGGCTACTCGTCTTTGAAGGAATTCCGGGGAAAGAGGGAGCAGCATTCGGTCCGTTTGAAATGAAGGACGGTATGAACCGGTTCCTGTCCAATCTCGGAATCACCTTCCGCAGAGACAAGACCGGCAGACCGCGTATCAACAAACCGGGATCATATCTTGACCGAGAACAGAAATCCGCCGGCGAATATTATTACTACAACGCCCGCGAAACCGAACTGGCAAAACTCGGCGAAAACGAAGAATAATTTCTTCACGTTTCTTTTTTTCCGTTTCAAAAAAGCTGTTGAGATTATATGTTCCAGGTCTGCATGTCATGTGCAGCGTGCGGGTAATCCCAGGGAATCTTATGGCTCATGTGGACATACCAGTAGTCTTTTGCACGCAGTTCTTTTGCAAGCATTTCGGCCTCTGCGATATTCATATGTTTCTTGATATGGACATCGGCCGGAAAAATACCGTCCAGAAGCAATAAGTCTGCATCGCGCAGCTGATTCAACGACTCCGTCTGAAGTTCAGCACGGGTATCGCACGTATAGGCAAACACCTTCCCTTCTGCTTCGATGCGTACTCCGAACGTCGGCAGACTGTCGTGTTCCACCGGAAAAATAGTCACCTTCATTCCGCAGATATCAACAGGAACAAACGGCGTAAGAATCGTTTCATCATGCTTGATGAATGTATATATCTTTCCGCAATAGTCAAGAACAACCTGCGCCGCATAGACCTGCAGGGTTTCACGCTGTACCCGATAGAAATCCGGAAAGCCCATGAAATGATCATAATGGCCGTGCGTCCAGATGATTGCATCGATATGGGGGGATCCGGCGAGAAGCAGTTGCTGGCGAAGATCAGGAGATGTATCGATCAAGAGATTCTTGCCCTTGTGCGTAACAAGAATCGAAGTCCGCAACCGCTGCAATCCGTTTGCAACCGCTTCCCTGCAGACAGCACAATCGCATCCGACCTTCGGAGTCCCGACGGTATCTCCCGTTCCCAGTACTGTTATTTTCATATTTTTCCGTGCTTACACGCCGCTACGAACAGATGTTCTGCGATGAACCAAAGCGATACCTGCATCGATATCTGCTTTGGAAAGTTCCTGTCTTCCCTCAAGAAGAGCAGAAACAATCGCTTCGGTAAGCATCATACGTAAATCTGCACCCGAGAATCCATCGGTCATCTTTGCAACCGCACCGAAGGGCAAAGCACAGGGGATATCGGATGCAACATGAACAAGGATTTCCTCACGCATATTCTGATCCGGCATCTCGAACTTGACGACTTCATCGAAGCGTCTCCAGACAGCTTCATCAAGAGTTTCCGCAAAGTTGGTTGCCCCGATGAACAGGACCTGGTTCCGAATCAGGTTGACATGATCAAGCGATTTCAGGAGTGTGTTTACGGCACGTTTCATCGTACCATTGTCATCAGAGATACGGGTCTTTGCAATGTAATCGAATTCATCGATGAACAAGATACAGGGAGAAATCTTCTTTGCCAGTTCAAAGATACGATCGATATTTTTCGAGGTTTCTCCAAGATACTGGGAGGTAATCATCGAAAGTCTGACTTCGAGGACCGGCATGTGGAGCTTCTTTGACAGGGCAAGCGCAAACGAGGTCTTTCCGGTACCCGGCTTTCCGACCAGCATGATTTTTCCCACATCATAAATACGATGCCGTTTGAGGAAATCATGATTCTTGAGAGCAGTCTTGACTTTATCGACCACGGCGAGCTGTTCTGGAGTATATACCAAATCGTTCAGAGAGAACTCGATCTCATCCGGTGCATAGGTGGTGACCAGTTCCGCTGCACTTTTCATTTCCTCGGAAGCGGCAGATGCAGCATCGATCTTTGCTTTCAGAGCGCCTTCCGTATCTTCATAGAGAGGAATTTGTTCCTTTGCTTTGGTATAGGAAACGGTCTTTTCACCAGCAGTTTCCAGAACCAATGCTAACGCTGGATTCTTCTGAACACGCTCGGCCCCTGCATTCTTCAGGAACCATTTGGCAGCCGGAAGTGAAGATGTCAGAGTAAACTGACCAAGATCATTGCATTCTAGATAGGAATTCTTCTGATGCTTCAGCACATCGCGCGGACTAAGTTCTGGAAAATGTGTTTTCAGCACCCCTTCTTTAATCATAACCGGCCGGGCGATAATTCCGGGAGTCTCTGTACAGAACAATGCCCTGTACTCTGGAGGAATATCGTTGACATTCAGTGCCGGATTCGCGTTTACCGCATCTGCAGTAATCACGATTTCAGCCAGTTGCAATAGATTCGGGTCAATAACTGATGCTGCCATGTTGTCTTTACATATTTGACGGAATTCCCGATAAGCCTTCCTATTACCAAAATATTCCGGAAAAACTGCCATTTTCAGCATATTATTTAGAATCCCTTATCAGTATCGAAAACAAATACATAGTCAATTATGCTTGATATCAAACTTGTACGGTCACATCCGGAAATTGTCCGTGCAGACTTGGAAAAACGCCAGGATACCGAAAAACTCGCCTGGGTTGATGAAGTTCTTGCACTCGACAAAAAGAAACGCGAACTGGAAATGCAGAACAACGAGCTTCGCGCACGCAGAAACCAGATAGCCAAGGAAATCAACGCCGCAAAGAAAGAGGGAAAAGACCCCGCACCGCTCTTTGCCGAGGCGAAGGCACTGCCTGCAACCATCAAACAGAACGACGACGCGATGGTCGAAGCTGCAGAAAAGACACGGTACTATCTCATGCGCCTGCCGAATATTCTGCATGAAAGCGTACCGTACGGAAAGGACGATACGGAAAATGTCGTCGTCAAGACGGTAGGCACTCCAAAAGAATTCCCCTTCGAACTGAAAAACCACGGAGAACTCGCCGCGGCAAATGGATGGGCAGATTTCGAACGCGCAACCAAGATTTCCGGTTCCGGATTCTATTTCCTGAAAGGAAACCTTGCCATGCTCGACCTAGCACTCCAGCGCTTTGCGCTTGATACCATCATCGCAAAAGGATACACCCCCATCATCCCGCCGTACATGATCAACCGCAAATCCTACGAAGAAGTCACCGATCTCGGCGATTTCGAGAAAGTCATGTACAAGATTGCCGACGATGATGAGTATCTGATCGCCACTGCCGAACACCCGATGGCGGCAATGTACCAGAATGAGATCTTCGAAGAAAAGGACCTGCCGCTCAAGATGGTCGGTATCTCCCCCTGTTTCCGCCGTGAAATCGGCGCACACGGTCTTGATTCCCGCGGACTCTTCAGAGTCCACCAGTTCACCAAGATCGAACAGTTCATCTACTGTATGCCGGAAG
>DALTWN010000097.1 GCA_029987045.1 Methanocorpusculum sp. | reverse complement strand
GGCAAGACCCATCTCCTGCCGCTACTGGAAGAGAACCAGTTCCTGCCGGACTACGAGGCAATCCCCAAAGATATCCTGAAGAAGGCGAAACTCATCTTCATCGGCTACCCGAACAATCCGACCGGTCAGATTGCACCGATGTCCTTCTTCAACGAGACCGTCGAGTTCGCCCGCAACAACGACCTGATTGTCGTCCACGACAACGCCTACTCCGAAATCTCCTACGACGGCTACAAGGCCCCGTCGTTCCTGCAGGCGGACGGTGCGATGGAGGTCGCCATCGAAACCCATTCGCTGTCGAAGACCTACAATATGACCGGATGGAGAGTCGGTATGGCCTGCGGTAACCGCGACCTCATCGAAGCGTTCGGCAGAGTCAAGACCAACATCGATTCCGGCGTGTTCAATGCCGTGCAGCAGGCTGCAATCACCGCACTGACCGGCCCGCAGGACTGCGTAAAGGAAGCATGCAGAATCTATCAGGAACGCCGCGACGCACTGGCAGCTGGCCTGAAGTCGCTCGGATTCGATGTCAGGATTCCGAAAGCAACGTTCTACCTTTGGTTGAAGGTCAAGGATTCCGAGAAGTTCACCGAACAGATGCTCAATGCCGGTATCGTCGTGACGCCGGGCAACGGATTCGGTGTAAGCGGAGAAGGATTCGTCCGCTTCGCCATTACGAGACCGGTCGAACGCATCAATGAAGCCATCGAACGCATGAAAGCCGCAGGTATCCGGGGCAACTGAATGAACCTTCCCTCTTCCCTCACCATCAGAGACCACCATCTCTGCTGCGGCGGTGCAGACTGTGTCGAACTTGCAAAGAAGTTCGGAACGCCGCTCTATGTGACCGATGAAATCCACATCAAGGAAAATTACCGGCGCTACGAAGCGGCACTGAAGAAATACACACCGAACGTCCAGCTTCTCTACGCGGCAAAAGCGAACGAGAACCCGATCATCATCAAGACACTTGCCGACGAAGGAGCAGGTGCAGATGCATTCTCCGGCGGAGAACTCAGAGAAGCACTCGAAGCTGGCATCAGTCCCGCAAAACTTCTCTTGAACGGCAGTTCCAAGAACGAAGAGGATCTGCGTACCGCCGTCAAGGCCGGTATCAAAATCTCTGTCGATTCCGTCGACGAACTCAAGCAGCTCGATGCAATCACCAAAGAACTGAAGATCAAAGCAAAGATCGGATTCAGAGTCAATCCGGAAATCGATGTGCCGACACATCCGAAGATTGCGACCGGTATCAAGAACAGCAAGTTCGGTATCCCGGCCGAGATGATCATCGACGCATACAAACTCGCACTCCAGATGGAATACATCGAACCGGTCGGTATGCACTGCCATATCGGTTCCCAGATTCTGGAAACCGAACCGTTCAGAATCGCCTGCGGCGTCATCATGGAAACCGCGGCAAAAGTCACGAAACTGGGTGTCAAACTCGAGTTCGTCGATTTCGGCGGAGGCCTGGGAATTCCCTATCACAGAAAGGAGAATCCGGACAAGGCACCGACTCCGGAAGAATACGCCGCAACTGTCATGCCGGTCTTCATCGAGGCATGCAGGAAGAACAATATCAGCCCTGCATTCTGGGTCGAACCGGGAAGATGGATGGTCGGTGAATCAACCATCCTGCTGACCAATGTCAACTCGGTCAAACATGTGCACAAGAACTTCGTCAACGTCGATGCAGGATTCAATATCCTCATCCGCCCGGCAATGTACGATTCGTTCCACGAAGTCATGGTCGCAAACAAGGCCGATGCAGCCGATGCCGAAACCTATACCGTCACCGGCCCGATCTGCGAGACCGGCGATATCCTTGCCGCCGACCGGAGACTTCCGGAAATCGTCGCAAAGGATCTCATCGCTGTCCTGGATGCAGGCGCATACGGCTATGCGATGTCATCACAGTACAATGCCCGCCCGCGCTGTGCGGAAGTCCTGGTCAACAACGGCAGAGCAGAACTCATGCGCCGTGCAGAAACCTACGAAGACATGACCATTGCGGTCCAGACTCCGTCCTGGCACAAGAAATAAAAAAATCATGATGCATTACCTGCTGGTATCCGACCTCGTCTCTGAAGAAGAGTTCGACGCGCTGATGGAAAAGAAAGCAGCGGAACATGCAGGTATTCTCGATGAGGTCACCGTTGCCATGATGGTGGTCGACGACCTTGGACGGGCACACATCAGAATCGGCGATATCCCACAGGCAGAAACCAAGATCGTTTCATTCTACGGCAAGGTCCTGAGCATTGAAGGACCCAGAGAGTTCCCGCGGGAAGGAGAGGAAGAACCGGGGGCAGTCGGGAACCTCGTACTGGGGGATCCGACCGGAACCACCAAAATGACGCTTTGGGATGAAAAAGCGAAGGCTCTGCTTGAACTGAAAGAAGGAGATGTCGTCGAGGTCATCGCCCAGCCGCACCGCGGACGAAAGGAAGTCGGATTCGTCGCCATGCGGGAAAGCAACGTGGAAATCGTCGAGACCAAGAAACCGCCGAAATCAGAGCTGATGGCAGGCCCGCTGAATGTGCGGATTCTCTCGATCTCACCAATCAGGGAAATCATGAAAAAGGATGGAAGTGCCGCGACACTCCAGACATTCCTGGTAGGCGATGCATCGGGAACTGCACGCATGATTACCTGGATGCCGGAAATCTTCGCCGATGTCGATACTGGTGCATCAGTATCCATCAGCGGGGTTATCCGTAACGAAGACGACGGTGTCGTGGAATATACGGCATCGGATACGGCAGAAATCACGTTCGTTCCGCCTATCGAGGTATTGAAAATCGATGCCGATGATGTCGAACCGGGACTGACCCCGATTGTTACCGGCACCGTGGTTTCCGTCATGCCGGTCAGGACATTCGTCAACCGCCGCGGAAAGGATTCCAAGGTAAAGAACCTGCGCATCAAAGGAAACAGCGGCAGGATTATTGCGGTAGCACTCTGGAACGAAGCAGCGGAAGTAGCCGTCATCGAAGGCGACCGTGTGGAAATCATCAATGCCGAAGCAAAACCAGGTAAATTCACCGAGATAGAACTCTCCGTAGGATACGGAGCCGCACTGACCGTTGCCCGGGAACCTGAAGAAGACATCGCCTGTACCGGCATGATACAGGTACGCAAGATTGGTACGACACTGGAAAATGAAGACGGTGTCTGGATCCTGCTCGGTGAAAACCTGCCGGAACCCGGAACCGCCGTCACAGTATACGGCACATCATCACGCGGACGAATCACGGTCGATGAATGGGAACCGGTGCCGTTCGATATCGCTCAGCTGAAACACTTGGCAGAACTGTAAAAATCTGGAGAAGTGGATTCGCACTTCACGGTTTTAGACAGGCAATCGGCACAACAAATACGCCATCTGAACGTCGATATGCGAATTCTCCCATCCCGGTTAGAACCATGAGGAAGGTGGGAGAACTCATTTTTTCCGTATTGATCCGTTCTTTCAGTTTAAGCAGATTCCGTGCAGCAGCATCAATTTCACTGGTACCTAATTTGATTTCTATCGCACACCATCTTCCATCATATAACTGGACAATTGCATCCGCTTCCAGATCATTCGCATCATGATAATGATAGACGGCACCGTCATTCGCAGAGGCGTATATACGGAGATCACGAACGCACAATGATTCAAACAAAATACCAAAAGTATTGAAATCATGGAGTAACCGTTCCGGAGTGGCACGAAGAACAGCAACCGCAAGCGAAGGATCCACAAAATGCCGTTTGGGTGAACTGCGAATCATTGTCTTCGACCGCAATGCCGGACGCCAGGCTGGAAGGTCTTCGATAACAAAAATCCGCCGTAATGCCGTCAGATATTTTGAAATGGTTTTTTCAGAGACATCACCATCAGTCGCAGAAACATCAGCTGTTATCGTTCCGATTGTTGCCATAGATGCAGTGTTACGTGCAAGTGATTGTAACAGAGTCCGCACTCTATCCGGATTCTTTTCAACTCCATCCACGCGGGAAACATCATAGTTGATGACCGCATCAACATAATTTTTCACCCGTTTCAATGCAACTGTTTTTTCATCTGTAACCGATGCAGGCCATCCTCCACGAGACAGAATAAAAGCAAACTCTTCGATAGTCAGAGTGGATCTTCCAGATATTTCCTCAACACCTGCAAACAACTCCATCAGAGAGACGTCACCGCTTGATTCACGCGATTCAAAAAGACTCATCGGACGCATGGTAAGACGAGCTATTCTCCCAGTACCGGTATGCAGTACCGCATTATCAAGAGGGACTGCTGAACCTGTCAAGAGGAACTGACCGGTTTTTCCACGCATATCAACCGCAAATCGCACAGCATCCCACAAAACTGGAGCCATCTGCCACTCATCAATAAGAAGCGGGGGTTCACCTTCCAGAAGGAGAGACGGCTTTTCCCTTGCAATATCCAAATACTTAGCTGATTTATCCGGATCCTGCAGATAGAGCACACTGTGAGCAATGTGCCTGGTGGCCCAGGTCTTTCCACACCACTTAGGGCCTTCAATGAGTACTGCTCCCGATGCTGCAAGATACTCTGCTATTTGAGTGTCAATTATACGGGGTAAATATGTAGTATTTTTATCCATAATATATCAATAACAAATATTCAATTGTCTCTCAATGTACATATAGATTACTTCCGAAGATTAGGCATTTTCACTTCCGAAG
>DALTWN010000096.1 GCA_029987045.1 Methanocorpusculum sp. | reverse complement strand
GGACTCTTTTTTAAATACTGAACCAGATCGTTCGGGTTCATTAAAATTTCAGCATCGTTCATATTCAGTAGAATATTTGTTTTCTCTTCCTTAAAACTCCTATGATTCTGCCAGAAAACTCTCCGAAAGTACCGATAATTGCAGATATAAGCGAAAAAAAGCAGGAATGGGTTCAGTTTACGGGATTTCCGACCAGATATAATTCCTATATAGGAGAAAAGACAATCTACAAGTAATATTAAATTGCACCCATGTCTCATTCTCTTTCCTATAAGCGCATCCTGATGATGGTCCTTCTTGTCGGCGTAATATCAGGACTTGGAGCCACGCTGTTCTTCAAGGGAGTGGAACTCTGTTCTGAATTAATCCTTACCGGGATTCTTGGATATGAATTCCCGATGGAAGGGGAGACGGTCGCTGAAGCAGTACTGTGGACGGTACCGGGGAATATCTGGTTGATTCTGCCGATACTCATTGGCGGTGCACTCATCTCCGGTTTGATTGTATGGAAATTTGCACCGGAAACAGAAGGGCATGGTACCGATGCTGCGCTGAAATCCTATCATAGCGATGGAAAGATCCGGCGACGTGTCCCGCTGGTAAAGGCGATATCAGCAATCATCACGATTTCTTCCGGCGGTTCTGCCGGATGCGAGGGGCCGACCGCTCAAATATCTGCAGGTTTCGGCTCAATCATCTCTGATGTATTCAAATTCACTCCGGAAGAGCGAAAAATGGCTATTGCCATAGGAATCGGCGCTGGGGTGGGTGCAATCTTCAAGGCGCCCATTGGCGGTGCCCTCCTCGCAGCGGAAATCCTGTATCTTCGTGACTGCAAACCGGTGGTATTCTTTCCGGCACTCTTGGCATCCTGTATTGGCTATGCGATATTCGGATTCTTTTTCGGCTATTCTCCGTTGTTTTCCACGATAGAGATGGACTGGTCGGCCATGCAGCTCCCCCTCTTTCTCGTACTTGGTCTGCTTGCCGCAGGCATGGGAATCCTCTATATCAAATCATTTTATGGGACGAAGAAGATCTTCGACCGGATGGAAGTCAAATGGCATATCCCCAAATACCTCAAACCGGTCATCGGTGCGGCCATAATGGGTCTTATCATCATCGCCATGGCCTATATCGCACCAGAAGCACTGATTGCAGGAATCGGCTGTCTGGGAACCGGCTACGGATTTGTCCAGCTCACGCTGTTCAACATGCTTCCGCTTGCTACACTTCTCATTCTTCCATTCGCAAAGATTCTCTGTACCTCACTGACAATTGGTTCCGGAGCATCGGGCGGTGTATTTGCGCCAGGACTTTCCATTGGTGCATTTACCGGTGCTGCATTTGCCTTATGCCTCAATATGCTGTTTCCCGCCTATGTCCCCTTATCTTCCGTCCCGCTCTTTGCAATCATCGGTATGATAGCGATGTTCGGCGGGGTTTCACATGCACCATTCGCTATTCTCATCATGGTGATTGAAATGACTGGGTCGCTCACCGTCCTAATACCGGCGATACTTGCCGTAATCATCTGCTGTCTCTTGATGCGCAATATCACAATATTCAAGCAGCAGAGGATATCAGAAACCGATAATCAGCTGGCAGGAGACCTGAAAGAGAATCGGTAAAAAAGAGATGTCTACTGATGTTCTATTCTTTTACAATGACATCAGGTTGTTCTTTGAACGGGCTTTTTCTCAGATTCAGGGATAACAGATAGGGGTAATGAGCAGACAGATATTCCATATGCGAAACCCATAATTCGGCAAGCGGACCGTATACTCTGTTTACGTCCCCAGCCAGGTGATGCATATCGGGTTTCGGCAATGAACAGAGTTCACAGCGATCACAGAGTTCTTCACTGAGATGGAATAATGCCTGCATAAGGTTTGCAACTTTTTCACCTTCGAGGAAAATTGGATTCTCAACAAGGCCCAGCAAAAAATCATGATGGGACACCAAGGTTGTTTTGATAGAGACGAGTTCTTCTGGAGAGGGAGCCAGTTTCGCCTTATAGGAATCCAGGAATGCATAGGCTTCCTGATACTCGGCTGATTTCCAGGTCATCTGGACCGCAAGCTTGTTGCGGATCAGTTCCACCTGGGTGTCTGATTTGACGAACAGATGTAACAATGTGTTTCCCAGCTCAGAAAAAAACAGACCGACAATCATCTTCATCTTTTCCTGCTGTTCTTTCTTTGCACGACGGGTGAGCAAGGTATTGAGAATCAGTGTTACCAAAAGCACATTCACCGGCAGGAAACCCAGGGCATTGAAGATATACGTTAATGTATTGCTTTCCCCATCATCACCAATAATTGCAATCTTAGCAACATAGATAAGAATGGTAGCAATAATCAAAAAAATTGAAAGTTTTATCTCCCATGCATATGCTTTCAGATTCATACGGATATCACTCCCGAATCAGTTGTATTTCTTAATTTTGAAGGATGATTTCTGTGACTCGGTTTCGTCATCTTCATCTGCATAATCGAGAGTCAATCCCTCGGTATTGTCACGCTTCCAGATTCCCACTCCATGAACAGATAAGGCACCTGCAACCGCATATTTCTTGACAACCATACCGACGGCCTCGATATTGTCACCAATGGCTACCGGTTCATCGAGGAGAATCGATCTGAAAACGATACAGCTTCCAGAACCGTCGAAGATGGTCAACCGCGGACGACCGAGGAATTTACCGGTGATTTTCTGAACGACACCTTCAACACGAACTGCCTTCCCCATAGATTTCAGATTGATATTCTTGATTCTGGTCGGAACTGCAGCGTCCTCATATTCGGGTAGCAGCTTTTTGTATTGTGAACCAAGGCTATAACCACTGACCATCGGAAGAAGCAGGAGAGCAAAACACAGCGGCAATCCCCAGTACAGGAATGCCACGTCTTTCGTAGCAATGAACGATGCAAAGAACAACAATACAAAGAATCCGAATACACACCAGATCAATGGGGTAATATGGATACGTACACCTTTAATTTTCATGATAACCTCTTCAAATACTCATATGCCGCAAGCAAAGCCTTCACACCTTCACCGACTGACGATGCAATCTGTTTTGCTTTGATTGATGTAGAATCCCCAGCTGCAAAGAATCCGGGAACTGATGTTACACAGTTTTCATCCACAATAATTTCCTTATCCTGGTTCAGTGGCACGATATTGGCAAACAGGGCGGTATTTGGATCAAGACCAGTGCCTAAAAACACCCCTTCTACAGCAAGCTTCTCTTTTCCGGCTTTGAAAAGTTTGGTGATTCCTTTTTCATTCTTGCTGATAACAATACCCTCGACCATGTCTGCGCCGTAAATTTCATCGGTTGAATACCCGATGTGGAAGATGATATTCTCTAATGCTTTCGCACGCGAGACAAGGATTTCATCCGCCTTTAACGTACTTCTCACAACGACATGGACTTCATTTGCAATATGTGCAAGCTCCAGTGCCATATCAAGTGCAGTATTTCCACCACCGATGACTGCTACATTCTTTCCTTTGTATAACGGGCCGTCACAGGTTGTACATACCGCAAGACCTTTGCCGAAGAAATCCGTTTCATTCTTGGCACCGCAGAGACGCGGACTCCTGCCGGTTGCAGCTATCAGTGTTTTGGCAGTTATTTTCGAACCGCCGATAGTTTCAACTTCAAAGACATTGCCCTGCTTTGAGATGCTGACGGCAACTTCCTCGATAAACTTGACACCTGTCGCTTTGGCATGTTCTGCCAGTTTACCCATGAGAACATCCCCGCCAACATCAGGAATACCCGGATAATTTTCAACAACTTTGCTTTGGTTGACCATGCCGCCGATTGCTCCTGCAATAACGACAGCATTCATCTCCTTTCTTCCTGCATACAAAGCGGCAGGAAGACCGGCAGCACCAGCACCGATAATGGCCAAATCGTAATCTGCGGTGATGGCCGAGGCATTCTGTTCTGCATCTGCGGTTCCATCGAGCAGGAGCTTTTGAAGTGCTTTCAGATCGTCTCCAATAACCTGATGGGTTTTATCAATGATAATCACGGGGACATTGCGCTGACCGGTCAGTTCAACCATTTTGTCAACCATTGCCTGGTCGCTGAGGTCATAATCGATATATGCAATCCCATGCTTCGCAAAAAATGATTTTACCCGTTTGCAATGCGGACACCCGGGTAATGAATAGATTTCAACCGTATGTGCCATATATGGATAATAATTGGTTTCCGTGAGATATAATAGATAGTATTGGACAACACGTTCCAAAAACAGATAAAAAATCAAAAAAAATTCAGGGGGAATTAACCCCTGTTTTCACTTTGATCAGTCTTCGAGTACTGATATTAAGTAGTTACTTCTGTTCGCCAAAGACGTTCTCGTAGATCATGTCGGATCCGGTTGCATTCAGGCGAGCACGCTCGTCTGCTTCTTCTGCAAATCCTAAGACTGGCAGTTCCATGTCGTAACCCGGCTTGTGACCGAACATCTTTTCGAGTTCAACCTGCTGTGCGTGCATGTAGAGTGCATTCGGAATATCCATCGGACATAATTCCTGACACTGACCGCAGTTGACACAGGAATCCGCAATGTGTGCGAATCTGATCATCTGGAACATGAAGTCTGGCGGGATGATACCCGGCTTGACCAGGTGCGGCTTCTTGGTGGAACACTCGACACAGTAGCAGATCGGACAGTTCTCGATA
>DALTWN010000095.1 GCA_029987045.1 Methanocorpusculum sp. | reverse complement strand
AGAAACGATGAGCAATAAGGTACATGTTCTTGATGAAATCACGGTCAGCAAGATTGCCGCCGGTGAAGTGGTCGAACGTCCCGCATCGGTCGTCAAGGAACTGGTGGAAAACGCGATCGATGCCGAAGCGACAAAAGTCGTCATCGACATCAAATCCGATGGCAAGAATGTCGCAAGCATTTCCGTGCTGGACAACGGATGCGGTCTGAGTTTCGATGATGCGGTCGTTGCGTTCCGTCAGCATGCGACCAGCAAGATTTCAGGACCAGGCGATCTGGACCGGATCGGCACGCTCGGGTTCCGCGGCGAAGCTCTTGCCAGTATCGCCGCCGTGTCCAAGGTGACGTTCACCTCGAAGGAAAAGGACAGCGACACGCCGGAAGCGGTCCAGATCGTGGTACACGGCGGATCCCTGGTCCGCCACAATGCAGTCGGTGCGCCGGAAGGAACGTCGGTGGTGGTCGAGGATCTGTTCTACAACACGCCGGCACGCAAGAAGTTCCAGAAATCGCTTGCGACCGAACTCGCTCATATCTACGACATGGTCGAACGCATCTCGCTAGCGCACCGTGCGATCTCGTTCGTGCTGCTCTATAACGGCAAGGAACGGTTCCGGACATATGGTAACGGGTCGTATCCGGACGCGATTGCCGCCGTGTTCGGAACCGCGTTCGCAAAGGATCTGGTCGAAGTATCCGCGACCGGAAAACTGGCATCGGTTTCCGGCTGGATCACGAAACCAGGATGCGAGATGCGGCCGACACCGTCACGGTTCTATCTGACCATCAATTCCCGGCAGATCACCTCGCGCACCCTGCAGTGGGCGATACGCGAAGGATACGGTACCCTGATTCCCAAAGGCATGTATCCGGCGGCGTTCCTGGACATCACGCTCGATCTCCGTGACGTGGATGTCAATGTGCATCCGACCAAACGCGAGGTCCGTATTTCCCGCGAACGTGACGTCGCCATGATTGTGCAGGATGCCGTATACACGGCACTGCATACCGGCCCGGTGTTTCCTGCAGCAAAACCCGAACCTGCCGATACCCAGACGAAACTGGCGGATGAAGAAAAACCGGTTATCCGGGAACGGGACGACCATGTACCGTCCGTTCCGGAACGAAAGGCAGGCCAGTCGCTTTCGGCGGCGATTGCATCCACGCTTTCTGCACTGCCGGAATTTTCCACGCCGCGCAGGACGGAACAGCAGCTGAAACGGACCGAACGTATCGTCGCCGCGGAAAAGGATACGGCATCTCCTGCTGAAATCCCCGAAGTCCTTGGCCAGATCGGCGGTACCTACATTGTGGCGCAGGATGCGTCCGGCGATCTGCTGATCATCGATCAGCATGCAGCGCACGAACGTATCCTCTACGATGCGCTGCTCAAGAAATCCGCAAAGCATCAGGCGGGTCAGGAACTGCTGGTGCCGGTACCGATTTCGTTTACCCGCGCCGAACAGACCGCATTGCCGGTACTGCTTCCGGCATTGGAACAGGCAGGCTATGTCATCGAACCGTTCGGTGCGGACGGATGGGCGGTACGGTCGGTTCCGGTGATTTCATCCACGCTCGGCGACCCTGCGGTCATTCATGAACTCATCGCGGAAGTTTCCGGCGAAAGCGAAAAGAATCCGGAACGCGTGCTTGACCGTGTCCTCAAGACGGCGGCATGTCGTGCGGTGGTGAAAGGACATACCGCTCTCACCATTTCGCAGATGCAGGATCTGCTTCGCCAGCTTGCGGGTACGGATTCGCCCTACACCTGCCCGCATGGCCGGCCGACGGTGATCACGCTGTCACGGGAGAAGCTGGAAAAGATGTTCCTGCGGACGTAAGGTAGTGGCATTCCTGCTGTTTTCCGTCAGGGTGGAGACGAATTCCCATTCAGAGGGAATGACTTCTACTTTACAAACTCAAAAAATTTTTTATTTTGTAAAGTGAAATATTATGGATATAATGAGGCTTATTGAGCGTGCGTATTTGGCGAATCTCATCAATGTAATGGGGACTCCGGAAATCAAAGTTATTACTGGAGTTAGGCGTTCCGGGAAATCAAAACTCCTTGAGCAGTTCATTGCCTATGCACAAAAGAATCAGAACAATAATGTAATCCATCTCAATCTCACTGCAATAGAAGCAGCACCGTATAGGGAATCCCAGGCTCTGTATGCGTACGTCCATGATCACTATATTTCTGGAAAAAATAATATCGTCTGCATTGATGAAATCCAGCTTTGCAATGGATTTGAATGGGCTGTGAACTGGTTACATCAGAAAGAAGAATATGACATCTACATTACCGGATCGAATGCCTTCCTCTCCAGCAATGATCTTGCGACATTGTTTACCGGGCGTACTATTACGATTGAAATATTTCCCTTTTCGTTTGCTGAATTCATGCGATATTTTGAGTTGACCGATTCGTATTCTGCTCTTGAATCCTATATTGAACTGGGCGGTATGGCAGGTTCCTATTTGTACAAGAATCCTCAGGATAAAATCCGATATCTCAAAGAAGTCTACAATACTCTTATTGTACGCGATATTTTGGATAAATTCAATATAAAAAATACCGCTCTTCTTGACAATCTGACCAACTATCTTTCTGATAATATCGGGAATGAAACATCTGTGAGAAAGATAACTGCTTCCTTGCCGGCCCAAGGGGATAAAATAAACAGTGTTACCATAGGGAATTATCTTTCCCATCTCTGCAATGCGTTTCTCTTCTATAAGATTTCCCGGTATGATATTGCCGGAAGAAAGTATCTGTCCACCCATGAAAAATATTATATTTCCGACCATTCACTAAAAACGGCGAAAATCGGACGGAAGAATGAGAATTACGGAAGAATCCTTGAAAATATTGTTGCAATCGAACTATTGCGTCGGGGCTATGAAGTGTATGTAGGTGTCCTTTACGAGAAAGAGGTTGATTTTATTGCAATCAATAATTCCGAGAAAATATATCTGCAGGTTGCTGCATATATCGATAATCCTGAAACATTTTCTCGTGAATGTGCTCCTCTTCTTTCCATCAAGGATGCATATCCAAAAATGATTCTTGCACGAACCAGGGAACCGACGTATTCACATGAAGGCATCAAAATTGTTGATATTGGAAACTGGTTGCTGGGGAAAGAATAATCGTTTCTTGTCTCATCCAGGTCTTGCGGTTCGACAGATATTTTTCGTGGTATCTGCGTGGTCCGGATGGGAAAAATACGCTATCCTTTAACATCTCAACCACACAATCTATTCTACTAAGTATGAAACCGATACGTCTTCGTGATTTTGTCATGACTGCGGACAACTGTATCTATGCAGTCTCCGGCTATGAGAACGATGTCCGTGCCGAATGTATTCTGCGGTATGTGCCGACGGAAGACGGCGACCGCACGTCGCGTTTGAACGGCCTGAAATACCGGAAATACGATTTTGCCGATGCATTCGCCTGGGTGAAGGAACACAAACCGGAATATCTGGACCTGGTCCATCGTGTTCCGCTCACCGATATCGTCCGTGTGCTGAAACCCGATGAACAGGCACCGGCGATTGCTGAGCGCAATGCCCGTGCATCCCGTCTTTTCAACCTGTTTGATCTGCCTGCCGGGTCGTTCGGGTGTACCGGATCGCTGGTTGCAGGTCTCGAGAACGATGCATCCGATATCGATATGGTCGTCTACGGCTCGACCTGGTTCGCCGCCCGGGAAAAACTCATGAAACTGACTGCCGAAGGAAAGATTCCGGCGATGAGCGAGGAGATGTGGCAGAAGGTTTACCGGAAACGGCAGCCCGATATCAGTTTTGATGACTTTGTCCTGCACGAAGCCCGCAAGTTCAACCGCGGAGAGTTCGAAGGCACCTATTTTGATCTGCTCTATTCCCGTGGATACGATAACCTCCATGCAGTCCCGCCAATCACGCTTGGAACAAAGACGAAGAAACTGACTATCGAGGCGAAGGTCACGGACGCGTCGCTTGCCTTCGATTCTCCCGGTATCTACAAGGTCGACCATGAAGAAATCGACTATGTCTTGTCATTCACCCACACCTATACCGGTCAGGCATTCACCGGAGAAACCATCGAAGCAAAGGGTGTCGTCGAAGAACACGGCGATCAGAAATGGCTGATTGTCGGAACTACCCGTGAAGCACACGGGGAATATATTGTATCCAGAACCCTTCTGGATGCGTGAATTTTTTTTTCAATTTTTTTCTGCGCTTGGAAATTGGGTAATCACATATGATAGATGTCTACTATCATGCCGGTGACACTGAATTTTGGATTTATTGTTGGATTGAATGATAAATATCGATTAAATTTGCACAAATCACAAAAAACGGTCAAAATTAACGGAGGAATTGAACACCGGAAAAAGGAAGCCGCTGGAGGGAATTGAACCCCCGGCCTGCTGATTACGAATCAGCCGCTATACCTCTAAGCCACAACGGCAAAATTGCGTAATTAGATTGTCGCTAGAATGATAAATAGGTTATTGGAGTTCTGCCGTGTTTGTCAGGGACTAATCCGGCCACTATGTTCGGAATGCCCGTCAAATTGGCTTTTTTTCGTGCCGGATTCCCGTTCTCACTCAGTGAGAACAGCCAGAAACGAACATTCCGGCATATTCATATTGATTAATCGTGATAAATATAGGTGTTATGAGAGAACTTCGTATCCACGGAAGAGGAGGTCAGGGTTCTGTAACG
>DALTWN010000094.1 GCA_029987045.1 Methanocorpusculum sp. | reverse complement strand
GCTCCTGCGGTGATTCGGGTACCCGGATTTCCGCCTACAAGGAAATCCGCGAGGCCATCGATCGAAAAGACCTGTGACGAGATGCCGGCACGGGCAAGTTCAAGCAGTTCGTCGACCTTGCCGCGCATACCGCCGGTGACATCCGCACATCCGGATTCCGTAAACACGATACGGTCGACGGTCTCCGGCGTTATCTCCGGAATCACCGCATCGTCCTGCAGGACACCGCCGACATCGGTAACGAGACCGACACGGCAGGCATGCAGTGCACGGGCAAGATACTGTACCAGCTGATCTCCCGATACGATGCATGCGCCCTGCCGTTCGTCCATGACCGTGTCGCCATAGAGAACCGGAGTGATTCCTGCCTTCAGCAGCGCCGCGATCTGGTTCTCTCCTGCATACTGCAGACGTCTGCCGGATGCGAACGACGATGCGAACGGCGGAAACGGAACCGCAGTGATACCGTCACCACGGAGCATCTTCACCAGTTCCTGATTCAGCCGGCTTACCGCTTCGTGCGTCTCGGCGATACCTGCCGCATTCTCACGGGTGACACCATCCGCGATCTTCCATTTCTTCGCTTCCGGATGACCCAGCGATCCTGCACCGTGTATCAGCACCAGCGGCTGACGGACACGGGAAATGATTGCAGAAAGTTCGGAAAGCGCCTGATAATTGATGACGCCTTCGGAAAGTTTGTCGGTCAGCACACTGCCGCCGAACTTGATGATGAGCGGTCGATCTTCCATCATACATCCTCCTCCTTGCGTACGCCTTCAAGATCGATCGAGGTCGATATCGGTTTCGCATCGCAGCTTTCAAATGCGTTCATGATCCTGTTGCGTGCACTGCGGGGAGCAAGCGCCCATACGCATCCGCCGCCGCCTGCACCGGACATCTTCACGCCGAACGCACCGGCGTTCCGGCCGGCAAGAACCAGTTTCGACAGGGCCGGATGCCCGACGCCGAGTGCATCGAGCAGTGCCTGGTTGCGGTTCATCAGCGTACCGAGTTCCTTCGGATTCTCGAAGTTGTGCATGGCTTCCATGGTGATCGCACCGATGGCATCCATGATCGGATTGACGATGGCAGGCGAATGGTCGCGGAACTGGGCGACTTTCCGTACCTGTTCGGAGGTATGATGCGAAATCATCGAATTGCCGATGACAATCGAGAAGTTCTCCTGCGGAATCAGCCGGCGTTTCTCGTCGCCGCGGATCAGCACCATTCCGCCGTATGCCGAGACATAGGTATCGGTCGCCGATGCCCTGCCGTTCTGGGTGATCTTTTCGACCTCGTGCGCAAATTCGGTGACCTCCTCCTTGTTGTATCCCAGTCCGAACTCGTCGTTGATTGCGAACATGGTCGCGACCGTCACGGCTGCCGACGATCCGAGACCCGATGCCGACGGTAGCTGCGAACGGACATAGACACTGCCGCGGACATCCATGAGCGACAGGCATTCAGCAATGTAGGGAGAATTCGGTTTCTGTGCATACTTGCTTCTGCGCACCGTCACCTGGACACGCGGCTTGATCGCCATCGCAATGCCCGGTTTCCCGTAGACGACGGCATGTTCTCCGAAGAGGAACAGTTTTCCGGGAGCGCTCCAGGTAGCCATGGATTCAGCGCACCTCCATTGCGGCATAGCCGACGACTTCACGCATATCGCCCGTGGCATCGCCCGATGTCGTATAGGCAATCAGGGATGCACCGGTCGCACCGAACGCCTTCGCGATTTCCGCCATCGCCGCGATGCATCCATATCCGCACATCGTCGGCCGGCGTTCTGCAAGACGCTGATAGAATGCCGTCGTATCGAGCGTCGCGACCGCTTCCAGGACCGGCAGATCGTCCGCTTTCGCCTTCTTCGCCGGGACATAGTGGGACCCGTCTCCCGATGCGACGACGATGAAATCCCTGCCGATACGGTATCCGCACTGCCGTGCTGCGGCGATGACGGATTTCGCGACATAGGATGCGCCGAACGGTGACTGGTCGCCGATCATGACAGGAGCCACCTTCGCCTGCGGGAACCGGTAGCGGATGAACGGCATCTGGACTTCGATCGAGTTCTCCTGCCGGCGCAGGATCTCGTTGCTCTTCGGCATGGTCGCTGCAAGCGCCGCGACGAATGCGGTATCAGCCTCGACGTTTCCAAGCGGCGTTTCCCAGGCGAAATCCGCGGTCGCCGTCGGATATCCCTGATGACCGGTTCCGATGACGACGAAGGTTCCGGCGAATGCAGGATCGATCCTGGAATAGGCGAGTGCCGCGGTCCGTCCCGAATAGACGTATCCTGCATGCGGTACGAGAATCCCTGCAGGCGACATCGCAGACGCATTGCTATCCTCGAAAAATGATGCGAGCAGGGATGCGAGTCCGGTAGCATCTTCCGGATAGAACATACCCTGTAGTGTAGAAGCACGGACAGAATCAGCCGATACCGTCGACTTCGCAGATAGGGAAGAATTCATTGATATTTAATGGAAATATTCCGTATTTTCCATCATACACGCCCGGCATATGAGTGAAGCATATAGGGATGCCGGATCTTTGGTGTATACTTATTGCTCCTGTAACCCTATAAATGTTTCAATACCCCCGTTCGGATAGTGCGGTATGCTGTTTTCTATCGGTTCCGCCGTCTGCGGAAACAGTTCGAGATATTTCTCAGCCTTCCGGTACTGGTTGAGGATCTGCCGGCGGGTGAACCGCTGATACGACCGGGAAAGATACCCCACATGTCCGGCCAGTTCTTCGGCGACCTCCTTGCTTGCATACAGGGAAAAGCGTGAGATGAACCATTTGCGGGTCATATGCCAGTGGACCAGTCGCGGCCGCCCTCCTTTCTTCCCGTATCCCGCCGCATCTACCGCGGTCCGCATATACCGTTCGGCTGCCGCACAGGAATAAGGAAATATCCGGGAATCCTTGCGGCATCCTGCCGTCGCTGCCAGATAGGATTTCAGTGCCTCGGCCGCCTCGTCGGTCAGATACACCACGCGTCCGACCCGTGTCTTGGTCACCTGCGGCGGAATCCGGATGGATACCCGCGATTCCGTCCAGTCGACATCGCCTTCCTCCAGCACGAGCGCTTCGCCGATCCGCATGCCGGATGCAAGCAGCATCAGCAGCAGGACACGGAGCCAGTCGTACGGAAAGTTCCGGTAGATCTTCTGGAACATGGTGCGGGTAAGTTCCGCTTCGACCCGTATCGGATAGGTCGGCGGCAACCGCATGAAGATACGCTGACGTTCACGATGGCTCAGTGCGACTCCGCAGTCTTCCAGCCAGAGACAGACCGACGTGAGCAGAAGCCGGATCGTCGACGGAGCATAGCGTCGCAGATACACGTTTCCGACATACATGAGATCGCTGACGACACTGCGGCCCGTCTTCACTTCTTCCAGATACTCACGGGCCACGCGATCGAGAGAAGGCAGATCATAGGCAAGATCGGATGGACAGATATTCAGCAGATACCGCTGAATGGCACTCCGATAATTCTCCACCGTTTTTTCACGGTCGTAATACTGAAGAAATCCGCTGACAGGGAAGTCTTCATTCCGGATGTATGCATTTTCGGTCATACATAACAAAAGACATCACTGCGGGATTATCAGGCTTGTCGTGAAACGAAAACAGGGGGTGTGCTGCCGGGAGAAAACGGTCAAAAATCCATCTCCGGCATACGGAAAATCGGAACCCGGAAATCCTGCGGGCGGATTGTTTGCGACAGACGACTGAGGAAAAAGAACCGGCAAAACCGCGATCAAAAAAAAGGAAATTGGAGAGAATTTATCTGATGTACCGCGGCAGCAGGAAGTCGACAACGTCCTGCTTCGAACGGTTGATCTGCGCCGGAGTCGCATCGATTTCCAGAATCGTCTGGGAGTCCTTGACGTACTCCGGCCATTCCATGAGTGCTCCGCCGTTCGGGTTTCCGGTCTTGATGAAGTTGACCCAGTATGCGTGCGTGGCGTCTCTGATCAGCAGGTCATCTCCCTCCATAGGATCGCCGCTCAGCAGAGTATCCTGGCCGAATACGAACGGCATTTCCACGGCGTGTGTCTGCATGCCGCCTTCCGAATCGGTGTAGTTGAACTCGTAGACATAGAGTTTTGCGCCGGCATCTTCGTACGCGTCCTCTCCGGCGATGACACCCAGCGTGATGATGGTCATTCCGTTGAGTTCATTTGCTTTGTCGATAAAGGACCTGTCGGTCTGTGCCGCGTAATAGTCGATGACTTCCTGATACGAGTCTTCTCTGAAGGCGTTCTTGATGAACGTATTGAAGTCTTCTTCGGCGGCTATGCCATCATGGACGAAGAGCAATCCTTCGTAACGGTTGTTGCCCATAAGGATGGTCACGTTCTTGTTGAACTTTCCTTCCTCGATAGCCTTGAGCGGGCTGTCCAGCGGAAGAACCGCACCGTCGTAGACTGGATAGCAGGTATACTGGCCGCCACCCATGATGTTCAGGATATTGAGAGCCGTTACATTCCAGAGGTCCATCGGATCAGCCTTGCGGAGAATCTCGAGACCTTCCTTGGAATCATCTGCACCGAACTGTGCTGCGACCTGCTTACCGATTTCGATTGCTTTATCCAGTCTCATCTGGTTTGCGTTTACATAGGTCAGTGCACCGGATTCCAGTGCCGCTTTCTGGAAGAGACCTTCTGCCTGCGGACTCAGGAGGAGTGCGAACGTATTGAACGATCCTGCGGATTCTCCGCCGATAGTGACATCGTTCG
>DALTWN010000093.1 GCA_029987045.1 Methanocorpusculum sp. | reverse complement strand
GGCATAATCAGTATCCGCGACGTAGGTGGTCTCGCCCGTCACATCGCTGACGACGATCGAAGAACACCCGGATGGTTCCGCGGACCGGTGTGCAAGAGTCTGCGGTTCGCTACCGGTCATGAGCAGTCCTTCGTCCGTCACGGACGTCGGCGAAGATGCGGCAATCGTCGTCAGTGATCCCATACCGCCGATGAGCTTGTAGAGCACATCGAGGTCCAGGTTCTTCCAGGCGGACGCCGAGATCTCCGCCTGCTGTTTGGTCATGCCGAAATCGATGTCGTCGGCATTGTCGGTTTCCACGGTGGATGTCTCACCGGTAACCTTGAATGCACAGCCGTCGAGCATGCCGACTGACTGTGCGGTCTCATAGGTCGCGAGCGCATCGTCGTAGAGGGCTATGCGGACATCCGCCGAGCCGAGATGCAGTTCGCGGTCGTTTACGTACTGATTGGTCATGGATATCAGAATTCCTGATAAAGAACGCGGAAGGTCAGCGCATAGGTATGCGTGACCGGCGCGGTTTCGTAGGTCCGTACGGGAATGGTGCTTGCATGCGCGATGTCCGCGATGCCGTATCCGCCGAATCCGTCAAGCACCCCTCGCACGTCGTGTGCAAGACGCAGTGCCGCGTATTCGTCAGAATCACTGCAGCAGACGGTGACCATGGCTTCCCAGAACCCTTCGTTGGTGTTTCCGGACTGGGTCGTCATGGCGACGGTCACTACCGGCAGACCCGAAAGATGCAGAGGTTCGTCGGCGACGAAGATACGGCCGTCTGCAATCCCGTGTTCGGAAAGGATACGGCAGATGATGGACTGGAAATCGATGAACGTCATCTGCATTCCTCCTTCACCATATCCTTCACGCGGCGGGCGACCGTTCGGGACAGCGTATCCTTCTTCGCGGAAAACGCCGGGAGCAGGAACGGACGCGCAGGGATCACCGATACACTGCCGTCCGGACGGGAAATCACGGCACCGAACTCGTGCGTGGGGGCATACGAGAGCGACGTTCCGACCGATGCGGAAATCGTTCCGTCTCCGGTACGGCATGCGGTCGTGATGGATGCCCGGAGTCTGCCGGTTCCGCGGTTGAGGTGATGCGGGTGTCCGAGATAGACGATCCGTTTCGCTTCCTGTTCGACCTGTTCCATGCCTGCAGACATCGTCCGCGGCAGGTCACGAGCCAAGGATGCGGAAAGACGCGCCGACCATCCGGGATTCGAGCGGACAGTCATGCGGCTACACCACCTTCGTCACGTCGCATTCGCCGTGATGAATCCGCAGAGAGTCCGCCGTATACCATTCCGGCATGGTCCGCAGTTCGTAGGTTCCGGTCCATCCTTCGTTCTCCGTAGAGAACCGGAGCGGCAGCCGGTACCGTTTCACCAGCGGTTCGAGCTCGGGACCGGTATAGACGCGGGCATCGACCGTATCGATGATTGCGCCTTCCGCCGGCCGGGCGATCGCCGTCTGCGGACGGGTGAACCGGCAGGGAATGGTCGCGACAACGGTCCATACGACGGTATCCCTTCCCGCGGAAACCCGGTGGGAACCGGCAAGAATGTCAGCAGAATGACAGAGAAGCGGGGAAAACGTCATGGCAGGAACTCCCGGTTCAGATGGATGATATGTTCGTCGGCACTGCGGTGCACGATACCCCCGTTCGTCGACGACGGCGATGCGGCACGCGCAATGAACAGGTCGAGCAGTTCATAGTAGGAATCGTACCATCCGTTCGTATGTTCCGTGGATTTCTTCGAATAGCTGTAGCTTCCGATGGATTCGGACTGTTTCCTGCAGTCGCCGGCACGCGATTCGAGCATGCCTGCTGCCAGATAGCATTCGAGCTGGACCTGCAGGACGTCGTCAAGACAGTATCCGCCGTCTGCAGCGAGTTTTGCTTCCGCGGACTTGGAAAGCCGTGCGCATTCGTCTGCAGGAACCCGGTATTCGGTCCAGAACCAGAGGTCGTCGGGGGTAATCATACGCCTATTCC
Source organism: Methanocorpusculum sp. (assembly GCA_029987045.1). Classification (GTDB taxonomy): domain Archaea; phylum Halobacteriota; class Methanomicrobia; order Methanomicrobiales; family Methanocorpusculaceae; genus Methanocorpusculum. The sequence continues at coordinate 2,810 of DALTWN010000093.1, read as the reverse complement.
TCCTCCTCTTACGGGGTAAGATTCGTGATCTTACAGACCGCATCGGTCCTGCCGTTTCCGTTGACACGGGTATACGACGGACAGAACAGTTCGTAGGCGACACCTTCCACCATACCGATATTGTCGTATTTGGGATGGCCGAACTCGATGCGGTAATCGACCGGGTTCAGGAACTCGAGATGTTCCCGTTCGGTATCCACCGGAGTCACGATCGCCGTGGTGTCCAGGTTCTTGGTGACATAGATGCTTCCGTCGCCGCAGAGTTCGGCGACCTGTACGAGTTCACGGTCACCGTTCGTGTACCTGAGGGTACGCAGTTTCGCCATGATGGCAGGCGGCAGCGCGACGTTGTACGAGTTGTTCTCGCCGTAGACATCGTCTTCTTCGAGCGCGGAAATCGCAGACGAAATGAATTCGTAAAGAGTACCTACCGTCGCGATGGATCCGCCCGTGATGACGTTGTTTGCGGCCTGGGTGAACCCTTTGACGGCGAACGATCCGTTGTCGGTCCGCCATCCGTTGAAGATCATCTTGTCTTCCTCTTCGGCGACCTTGCGTGCGGCGGTGTTTGCCGCAAGAAGGTGCAGGGAATTCTCTTCGCCGGGACTTACGGTACGGTTGTCCCAGGCAAGGATATCCGAACGCGGGACTTCGAATTCCTTGTAGAGGGACGGGATATTGACGACACGCAGAGACGACGTGATGGCATCCTTGTGTTCGTTTCCGGTCGGCAGTGTCCACTGGACGAATCCGTCCGACAGGTCGGAGATGGTGGTATACTCGAACGCGGTGATACCGTCGCCTTTGATGAACGGATTGACGCTCGCGAAATGTCTGCCGACGAGTTTCTTGCGCAGCTGGGGTACCAGTTCACGGGACGCCTGGGTCGCCGCACGGGCAAGCGGGGTGTTTTGATTGGTCATTTTCTTTCTAATCTCCTGGGGGTTTCAGATGGTCGATATGACATGGATTCTGCCGACCGCACCTGCCGGAACCGTCACGGATTCCGCGGCCAAAGCGACCGGACGGACAGACGATCCGGCCGTGCATGCAGTCAGGTATCCGCCGTCCGCCGGTACCAGCGGGTCGCCTTCGGTGATGGAAAGCGGCGCGGATTCGCCGGCGGATGCGAGCGCATAGATCTCGAAACTGCCGCCGGATACGACGGTCACGGTATCGTTTTGCAGGAACGGCGTCTCGTATGCGGACGGGCGGACCTTGTAGTCGGTATGTTCGAACGAGATCCAGCCGCAGGGGTTGGCGGCGGCCGTGCATTTCTTCACATGGTAATCGTTTCCGTTGACAGCGACCAGCATGCCGGCGACCGCGCCTTCATCCAGGACCTTTTCGGCCTGCATGATAGGAGTTCCGCGGACGACGATCTTACCGACCGGACGGACGTTATAGGATTCGCCGGTCATCAGTCACTCCGTTTCCGCGGATGGTTGAGGTTGCCGACGGTCTCGAACGGCACGTCGCGGTCGCTGTCCACGAACGGTTCTCCGGCAGGTTCGGTGATGCCCGCAATCGCCGTATGGGTCAGTGCTTCGAGCAGGATGTCTGTTCCGCCGTCGCTGTCGAACTTCTTCCTGAGCGCGGCGACCTGGGATTCGGTAGCCTTCATTCCTTTCGGAATGGCGTTCAGAATGGTATTGAACTGCGCATCGGCCTGTCTTCCGCGCAGGGCGGTGAGTTCCGATTTCAGACCGTTCAGTTCTTCTTCGCGGTCGCTGCGTTCCTTTTCGTACGCTTTCGTGAGCGTTTCCAGTTGCGCCTTGAGGGTTTCCAGTTCCGCGGTCTTTTCCGCGAGGTCTTCTGCGACCTCCGCGTAGTTTTCCGGATCGGGTTCCGGACCTTTCGGCGAATACCCGGCAAGGATTTCATCGACCGCTTCCTTGACGCGGTTGAAGAAATTCGGCAGGGTACTTTCGATTGATTCAGGGGTAATCTGGTCCATGGTGGGTAGTATCTCCATTGTGTTTACGAATGCGCCGTAATCACCCGGCTGCACGGTATCGGTCTGCGACGGAAACAGCAGGACATGATTCGGGACCGGCGGCGCGGTGATTCGGTCGCCGTCCGATTGGGCGGAAAAGGCGGTCGACGGAAACAGGAGTCCCTGGTTCCACAGCCGCCGGATGGTTCCGTCCTCGTCAGAATCGATGTCGAGCTGTGCCATCAGCCGCGGACCGCCCGGTATGACGATACGCGGATGACTGACGCTGCCGACCACTCTGCCGCCGATCTCGGCCGCGGCTGTTTCCGGGTCTGCTGCGACCTTCGCGAAATCAGCCGGGTGTATCCCGTCCTTCTGGAAAATGACCGGAACACCGTTCCAGTCGTCTACAGATTTTGCAAACTGCGTCTTGTCGAAGAAGAGCCGGTCTTTTCCGACGCGGCGGTCGAGCGTCTGCAGCTTGGTTTCGGGGAATACGAGGGGGTCTCCGGATACATCACCGGAGAGAGCAGGGTGATTGGTAGTTTCAGGCACAGATATCCATTGCCGCCGGATAGTCAATACCTCGACAGAGGGTCGGACAGGGGTGGCAGGGGTTGGACGTGAATCAGGTAATCCAGGGGTGTCTGAGAAGGTTTTGCAAAAATGACCGGATGATAAAATTGCAAAAACACGAAACGAAACACTGCAAAAATGCGAAGTGAAACACTGCAAAAACACGAAATGGAACCGTGTTCGTCATCCCGACCGGGTGTCTTGGTCCGTAATCTGCGGATTTCAGATAGCCGATTTCAGCTGGCGATGTGGGCGAAAAACAGGCGATTTATACATCATTTATCTTTCATTTTTTTAA
>DALTWN010000092.1 GCA_029987045.1 Methanocorpusculum sp. | reverse complement strand
GTCCTCTGCTGTGTCCTTGCGGCAGGATGTACCGACACCGCCACATCGACTGCCCAGACCGACAGAGTCACCATGGTCTATTCCAATCCGGAGAACTGGATGGTGTTCCCCGAGAATACCTCCGAACCCGCCGATATCATCTGGTTCTATCCGACGGCATCCGGAAACAGTGTCTATTCCGACGGCACAGATACCGTCGATGAAGCAATGAAGGAAGCGGCACGCAACGCGTATGATAAGATGGGATCCGCCTTCGAAGGATGCGGAAACGTCTATGTCCCGTATTATCGTCAGATCGGTTATGATCAGGTCACCTCCCTTGGATCACTCGATAACCAGATCGCTCTGATCCGTTCCTGCAGTGCGGCGGCCGATGTCTTTGCAGCCCTTGATTATTATTTCCAGAACTGCAACAACGGCAGACCGTTCATCCTCGGCGGCCATTCACAGGGTGCAGCAGTGGTACAGATCATTCTCGACGAGTACATGAAACAGCATCCCGAATACTACAAGAACATGATAGCCGCCTATTCCATCGGTTCCGGTGTTCAGCAGAAATGGCTGGATGCAAATCCGCATCTGAAACTCGCGACCGGTGAAACAGATACCGGTGTCATCATTTCCTGGAACACGGAAGCTCCCGGAGCGACAATGGACAGTTTTGTCATCGGCGAGAATGCACAGTGTATCAATCCGCTGACCTGGACGACCGATGAATCCTATGCGGACAGATCGCTGAACAAGGGATCCCGTGTCGAGAACGCAGACGGAACCGTCACGATCGTTCCGGGCCTGCATGATGCCCAGATAAACAAGACACGCGGCGTCGTCATCTGTACCGATGCAGACGACCAGGTCCTGCCGGTGGGAGCACTCCTCGGCGACAAATCACTGCACGGCGGCGACTATCCGCTGTACTATGCGAACATCCATGAGAACGCACTGAAAAGAATCGAAGCGTTCCTTGCGAACGCGTAAGAATCCCGATAATTTTTCCGATACCGCAGGGACCGGGGGGCATATCCCCGGAACCCGTTTTTTTTCTGTTTTTCCCGCTACCATCGGTCATGGATCCATAGGTATCCTTTTTATGGAATCATTCCCTACGCTATAGAGATAACATGGCAGATATCGTTGCAACAATCATATTGATCGCAGTAGCCGTACTCATCTGTATCATCCTGTTCCGCATTCTGAAGAATGTATTCAAGCTCCTGATCAACGCCGCAATCGGTGTCGGTATCCTGCTGATACTGACCGGTTTCAATATCCTTCCGCAGATCGGCGACCTTACCGTCGCCAAGGTGATCGTGTGTGCACTCGGCGGCATATTCGGTGCGGCACTGATCGTCATTCTTTCATTCTTCGGCATCACCATCTAAGGTCTGCCGGACACCCTCCTTTTTTCCACCTGCGTTCTTCGGCTGTCCGCGGAGACACCCTCAAAACATATATCGAACGGGACCCTATAGTTAAGACAGTAAACAGCAGGTTTTCCATTTTATCATGAACACCCATATCCGCCGCAGCCGATGGACGCTGCTCATCCCGATCATCATCATCGTCGCCGGAATCCTTTCCCTGGTTCTTCCGGTCGTACTGTACCACGAGTTCGCGATACTGCTGCAGCCGCTCGTCACCGTTCCGTCGACAGAACTGATTCCGTTCGAATTCCCGGTGACCTGGCTTGCCATCGGCATCCTGCTTCTTCTGGTCGGCGACATCTGGCTGTTTTCCGCCATCCAGAGCCGGAGAGGTACGGCACTCGAGATCGTCAACAAGGAACTGCTGATCATCAAGCACGGAACACTCAAGGGCCAGCTGCACGGCAGCGACATCATCACCGCCGACTTCTACCAGGGATTCTTCGGCCGTCTGACCGATACGGCGATCCTGACAATCCATGCAACGGTTCCCGGGCGGAAAGGAACCACGAAACAGAAATCGTTCAAGATCGGCCGCATCGCCGGCGCATATGCCGCATCGGCAGCCATCTCAGCGTTCCAGTCCGGAAAACAGCGAAGGAAACCCGCAGCCCCACGCACGAAGAAGACGGCGGACGCCGGTGCGGCGACGGCGAAGACGACGACGGCGGAAAAGAAACGGACGGCTTCTTCCCGGAAATCATCCGGAACCGGCACCGCCGACCGGCAGGAGACCGTCGACACCTTCGACTATCCCGACATGACCGCACCGGTCAGGAAACGGAAGAATGCGGATATCGATGTGGAAAGACCGCTCGGACGAAAGGAAGCCGCGGCACGTGCCGAGTATCTCGAACGGACCGCCGGATCGCAGAAAGGTGCGGAGTTCGAGGACGAGATCGATGAACTCCTGCATACCCGCGACGCGATTCCGACCCATCATCAGGTACTCAAGACCCTGTTCGTCCCCTACGGCGACGGCAGCGGCAGGATGTCGGAAATCGACAATGTCGCGATCACCGAGACCGGCATCTACGTCTTCGAATGCAAGAACTACGACGGCACCATCTACGGCAAGAAGGACGACAAGACCTGGACCGTCGTCTACGACAGCGGCGAGACCCGTGCATCCCACAGTCCCATCCTGCAGAACGGCGGACATATCCGGACACTGTCAGAACTGCTGGGCATACCGAAGACCGTCTTCAGATCGGTCATCGTCTTTTCCGGGCACTCGAACCTGAACGGCACGACCTTCGAACGGGACGGAATCACCATCACTTCACGGGACACCCTGTCTGCCGATCTGCGGCAGAGACTCCGGGCGGACCGGAAAGTGCTGTCCGCAAAGGAAGTCGACCGTATCTTCACCGATCTTCTGCCGTACACCGAAGCAACATACGAAGCCCGGCTCAGACATCTGAACCAGGTCGAAAAAGCGGCGCAGGAAAACGCGTAAGGTCAGGCAAACCGGACGCGTTCCGGATGCGTATAGACAGTGAACCTGCGGTCGCGGGTGAAACAGAGGAGCGTGATTCCGGACCGGTCTGCAAGATCGATGCCTGCCGTCGTCGCCGCTGCCCGCGATACGATGACCGGTATCTTTGCATTCACCGCTTTCTGCACCATGCCGAACGGTTCGCGGCCGGTGCTTCCGATGACGCAGTCCGCCGGATCGTAGCCGTGCAGGACCATGTATCCGATCGCCTTGTCGACGGTATTGTGACGGCCGATATCGGAAAACTGTTTCACGACGGCATGATCGTGGAAGAGCGCGGTGCAGTGCAGACCGCCGGTCTGTGTCCATGCATCGTCGTTGAGCGATTCACGGATCCGGAAGATCTCGTCCGGCGTGATGATGCCGGGAACAACCGGAATCGCCGCAGGCGCCGTGGACGGCGAACACCAGCCGCCGGAAGATTCCATGCAGAGCGTCTCCGCCTGACGTTCCGTTCCTTCGACATGGATCGACAGTCCGTCCACCCTGACAGACGAAATCGATGAGGCGACACCTGCCGCGATGAAGAATCCGGCTCCCAGTTCGGTCAGCGAATCGTTGGTCGCAACGAGCGTGAGATATTTCTTCCCGTTGAAATAGAGCGTGATGAGATCCTCGACGACGACCGGATCGACGATTGAATCGACCGTGCCGTCACGGTATCTGAGTCCGTGGATCTCGCGGATGGATGGAGTTTCGGTCATCGGTAATTACAGAGAAAAAAAGAGAGTTCAGGAGGCGAACATCCTGTCTGCGCCGTCGAAGAGATCGTTCGGTTTATCGATCGGTTCGGCTTCGGATGCCGATACCGGTTTGACCTGCCGTGCCTGTTCCTCTTCGTCGATATAGCGTTTCTCGAGAATCACGACGATCGCGTCGCGGGAGGTATAGACGTCGGGAAGCGGACCGAATGCGAATACCTTGCGGCCGCCGGCATAGACCTTGAGGGTGTTTCCCTTGACGACGAATGCATCGATCTTGTCGTAGCGTGCCTCATAATATTTGTTCGGGCGTTTGAGGAGACACACACGATTCTTGGTGACGACCATACGCGGAATGTTCAGGTTCCTGATACCTGCCACCAGCAGGATGATGAAGATCACGCCGAACACGACACTGATGAGGATGCGTGCGGAGGTGAATGCCGGCAGGAACGTGATCTTGTTCAGGAACACCAGATGATTGACGACAAACACGACACCATTGTAAACAATGGCAATCTTCGATGCAAGCACCCATGGGATTATCGCAAGAGCGGCGGTGATGATCAGCCACGGGATATAGCGGATGAAATACGTACCTTTTCGGGCATCTTCGCGGAGAATAGCCTCGTTGAACAGCTGTTTCGCCATAATTATATATGTATTGCATCCTTGGTGCCAATAATACTTGCGAAACCCGGAACACGTCCCCATCCCGTGACAGCGAGGAATTCCCGCCGGTGCGATATCACGGATATTTATGGAAAGACCATCATATAGTATACATACTATGAAGCGGGTCGTCGCAGCTGTCGGAGGATCGGTCCTGGTGTCCTCTCTCGAAACTCACCGGATGAAAGCATGGAGCACATCACTCATTAACCTCAGTTCCCGAGGCATTCAGGTATTCGTTGTCGTCGGCGGCGGCGGAGAAGCACGCAGATACATCAATGTCTGCCGTGACATCGGCCTCGATGAAGCCACATCCGACGAGATCGGTATCCGCGTCACCCGTATCAACGCGGCTCTCCTGATCGGCGCCCTGGGCGACCATGCCTATCCGCGGGTCGCCGAATCCTATATCGAAGCGAAGGAATTCGCCGTGTCCGGCAAGATCGTGGTCATGGGCGGCGTGACGCCGGGCCAGACCACCGATGCGGTCGCCGCCGTCCTCGCGGAAGAGACCCGTGCCGACCTGCTGCTC
>DALTWN010000091.1 GCA_029987045.1 Methanocorpusculum sp. | reverse complement strand
CCCAGAATCAGGAGAATCATGGTTTCCGGACGACCAAAGAATCCTACGCCTTCAAGCGGATCGGCAATTTTTCCATTTGTTTTCCCCTGAAAACCGATCTCGGCATACGCAACCGGTTTGATGAATGTATTCATAATGGATCCGATTATCGCTGCACCACAGACAATGGCATAGACTACGGGAGGAATTGACAGACTGGACAGATACCAGGGAGTTGCCGCAAAATACGACAATCCGGCACCAAGCAAGACGATGCCGTCAATATACTTGTCTGCAATCCAGTCGATAAACGCACCGAACCGGCTTTTCTTTCCCGTAATCCGTGCAACAGATCCGTCAGCCAAATCGCAGAACCCGGAAAGCATGAGAAGGATACTGCCGAGAATAAATTTACCGAAGGCGAAAGACACCGCTCCGCCAATTCCAAACAGAAATGAGAGAAGAGTTATGACATTCGGAGAAATACCCGTACGTGCCAAAAGTTTGACGAGCGGAGGCATCCAGAAAGTCAGTTTACTGCGTAGCGATGTAATATTCATAGAGAAGCCTATATTTCTTAAAGTAAATACTATTTAGACATATAAATATATGAAACATGAATATGTGAAACAAAAGGAGAAAGAATGGCAAAAAGACCCCACGTATTAATGATTTCCGAGATAACAGCCGATGGCAAACTGACGCTCGGAAAAGGAATTTCCAGTAAAATTCTGATGAAATACATGTCCCACGAATCGGAAATCATGCTCCACGAAACCCGCGCGGCTTATGATGCTATCATGGTCGGATCAAACACCATCCGCATTGATAATTCGAATCTTACTGTTCGCTTGGTCGAAGGAAAAAGCCCGATCCGGGTAATCCCCAATTCTTTGGCAGATTTACCCCTTGACTCCAACGTCTTCAATACTGCCAATGCACCCACGATTCTTGCGGTCACAAAAAAAGCGCCAAAAGAGAGACTTGACCTTTTCAGAGAAAAAGGAGTCAAAATTATCGTTGCCGGAGAAGATAAAATAAACTTCCCGCTCCTGATGGATATTCTCACTACCGAGCACCATATTTCCTCACTGATCATCGAAGGTGGACCAACCTTAAACTGGCAAATGCTCCATGACAGATTAGTCAATGAAATCCGTCTGATTCATCTGCCGTTCATTGTCGGAGGAGCAGACACTCCATCCCTCGTCGGAGGAGCTAGACTCGGATCCGAAAACGAGATGATCAAACTCGATTTGAAATCAACAAAAATGATAGGTACCAATCTGGTTACCGAATATGATGTGTTGTACTACTAGACAACACATCAGAATATTTCTTTTAATGCTGATGCAACGGCATCTCCATATGCATCAGAGGACACATACCCGTACGTTCCTTTAGCTGAAACGGCTTCCTTGACTTCGGGGGAACTATTTGCCGGTGCAACCGCGCCGCCTGCATTCACCAACAATGAAATATCATTTTCCGAATCTCCTGCTGCAAAGAAATCAGATGGAGACAAATGCATCTCCTTCGCCAATGCCAAAAACGCAGAACCTTTGGAGAGTCCGGGAGAATGCAGATGGATGGCAAATCCCGTATCAATTGCCTCCACCCCCATTCCTGCAATGATATCATTCACGGTTTTCAGATCGGTATCACGGGAAAAAGCCACATCCGAATACCGCAGATTCACACTGAAAAGACGGAGGTTCTCTCCCATGGGTTTGAGCTCATCGATTATCTTCTGGTAAGCTTCAAGACAAAGCTGATGATTACCGGCAATATGCATAGCCCCCAAGAATCCTTTTCGATAGACCCCGCCATTTTCAGCAATAATATTCCCGTCATTCCCGATCATATGCGAAATGCTATCGAGAAAACACACCGTGTTCCCAGAAGCAAAAACAATCGGAATTCCAGCATCTATTATCCGACGTATCTCCGCAACAGCCGGCAGCGACAACCGTCTCCGATTATCGGTCAGCGTACCGTCAATATCTGTAATAAACGCCTTAAACATAGATAGTAAATAGGTCACCTGTGAATAATTATCCTTCGGCCGGGAGGGGGGCACTTCCACGGTTTTGTGGAAGTGCGATTCGGCACTTTTTTGCGATTTGATTTGAATTTAAAGTCCAAAATGAGCTTTAAAATTTTGCAAAAATGCAAAAATGGGGGCACTTCCACGGCACATGGTCAGGGATTTATATACCCCTAAATCAATTTGATAATTGTAACAACACAAATTAAAAACTGTAAGAGAGTTTCAAGACCTTATGTAAATGCGAAACTCAGTTGTTTAAAAATTATATCTCAAGAAAAAAAACAGGAGAATTAAGATATGCCAGAAACTGAAATTGAAGATTTACCAGGAGTCGGACCAGCAACCGCAGACCGCTTACGTGAAGCAGGGTACATCACCGTCGAATCAATCGCAACTGCATCCCCGGCCGATCTTGCTGAAGCAACCGAGATAGGCGAATCCACCGCAAAGAAGATCATCAAAGCTGCCGGACAGATGGCAGATATCGGCGGTTTCAAAACCGGAACCGATGTCCTCTTACGCAGACAGGAAGTCAAAAAATTAAAAACACTCGTACCGGAAGTCGACGAAATGCTGGATGGAGGGCTGGAAACCCAGGCAATTACTGAACTCTATGGCGAATTCGGTTCCGGAAAATCACAGGTTGTCCACCAGCTTGCGGTAAACTGTCAGCTTCCTCTTGAACTGGGCGGTCTGGATGGATCATGCCTCTACATCGACACGGAAAACACATTCCGTCCGGAAAGAATCGAACAGATGGTAAACGGTCTTGAATTCGATGAACTGCCGGAAGGATACACCATTCCTCCAGTAGAAGATTTCCTTGCAAACATCCACATCGCACGTGCGCATTCCTCTGACCACCAGATGCTGCTGATCGACTCTGCGCGTGATCTTGCAGGTCAGATTGCAGCCAGCGGTAAACCCGTAAAACTCGTAATCATCGACTCTCTGACCGGTCTCTTCAGAGCAGAGTATGCAGGACGCGGCACGCTTGCGGGACGTCAGCAGAAACTGAACCGCCACATGCATGATCTCTTCAAGCTTATCGACAACCTGAACGCAGTCGGTCTGGTAACCAACCAGGTCATGTCCAATCCGGCGGCTCTCTTTGCAGACCCGACAAAACCGGTCGGCGGAAACATTGTCGGACACACAGCAACGTTCAGAATCTACTTACGCAAAAGCAAAGGCGGAAAACGCATTGCACGTCTGGTTGACTCTCCGAACCTGCCGGATGGAGAAGCTGCATTCGCTGTCGAGACCGCAGGTCTCAAAGAGGCATAACCCTCAAAACAACTCTTTTTTCACCAGATTGATGGAAGAATCCGAATAGATTCTCTTATTTCCTGACCATGTCGATCAGATCGGGAATGAGTGTCTCGAATTTCACTCCATACCAGTGCGATTTATCTGTAATCGTATTCTCGATACATTTCACGGTAAAATCGGCTGCAATCTGTGCTGCTGAAAATGCGCTCTTTCCGTTCAGAAGTGCCCCTACGAAAACAGAGGCATAGACATCGCCGGTTCCATGACATGAGCGGTTGATGAGGCGATGTTCATAGTAACAGTATTTCTCATTTTCAAAAACGGCAACACCTGTCTTTTTCGCGGAATAACTGACACCAGTAAGAATAACAGTCTTTGCACCAAGAGCATGCATGCGGTTCAGGATCTCTTTGATATATGCCTCGTCATACGTCGTCTTGAAAGGCATGCCGACCATCATAGTCGCCTCGGTGATATTCGGCAGCACTATATCCGCAGCTCCGCAGAGTTTTTTCATTTCTTCCACATATGCCGTATCAAAGGCAGGATAAAGCACCCCATTATCTGCCATCGCAGGATCTACGATACGAAGACTGGGAAAAGAACGCATTATGTCGAGAACATAGGTAACTTCCTGTTTGCTTCCAAGATATCCAGTATATATCGCATCAAAATGCAAATCCATACGTTCCCAGTGTTTACGAATCGATGGGATATCCTCAGCAAGATCATGACAGGTAAATCCTTCAAATCCTGTGGTGTGTGTCGACAATACCGCAGTCGGCACAACTACCGTTTCAATTCCGCACGCCGAGATAATCGGTAATGCAACGGTCAAGGAACATTGACCGAAACAGGAAATATCTTGAAGAGTTACAAGGCGTTTATCTGTCATTTGAAATTATGTAGAAATGTTGCGAGCAATAACTAATAAATCCAACCCCCGCGAACATTTTACCCAATGAAGGTCATCAATATCATAGGCCATTCAAACAGCGGCAAGACAACCCTCATACGCAAGCTGATTCCGCTGCTTGCGGAAATCGGAAAAACCGGGGCTGTCAAGCATATGGGACATCACTGTATCGAATTACCGGACGGCAAGGATACAACGGTACACTATGAAGCCGGAGCTGCAATGGGTGCCGGGATTGATGCCGAAAAAACCGTCCTTACGCTTCAGGGGACCGATGTCTATACCATTCTCGATATCTATGCCTATCTCGGCTTCGACTACTGTGTCATAGAAGGCTTCAAAGAAGAAGGATTCGCCTGCGCTGTCTTAGGAGATCTTGAAGCAAAGAATATACTTGCCAGAAACCCAACCGCGGAAGAACTCTTCAGATTACGCGATTCGTTCCCAGACTACGTTCCCCGTCACCATGTATAGAAAACCGGCAGATACCTTGACCACGCGCGAAACCCTGCACAGACAGGGATACAATTTCATATCTGAATCGAGCGGAGCCGCTGTCAAACCCTGTATGTGGTGCAAACGTGCCGTCCGCGGGGGAGAACAATGCTATA
>DALTWN010000090.1 GCA_029987045.1 Methanocorpusculum sp. | reverse complement strand
ATAATCATGGATATACAGATATACGGAACGGATGTTCTTGCAAAAAAGGCAGAAGCTGTTCCAGAAATAACACCTGAACTGACACAAATTCTCGATGAAATGGTGCCGCTGATGGCCGCAAGCCACGGCGTCGGCCTTGCCGCCCCACAGGTCGGTATCTCGCAGAGATTCTTTGTCATGAACGCAGGAGACAAAGTCAGAAAAGTCATCAATCCTGAAATAGTCCAGTACGGCTCAGCTCTTGCCGAAATGGAGGAAGGATGTCTCTCTATTCCCGGTATCCACAAGAAAGTACGCCGATCCCGCCGGATTTCCGTCAGATATACCGATGAAACCGGTGCCGTAATCGAAGAGGAACTAAAGGATTTCACCGCCCGCGTGTTCCAGCACGAATATGACCATCTCGACGGCATCATGTTCGTCGACCGGCTCACCCCGATGTCCCGAAAACTGGTACAGCGCCAGCTCGATGCCCTCAAGGAGAAGAAGGCGACATGAAAGTACTGTTCATGGGAACTCCCGAATACGCGGTCTACTCCCTGGAAAAAGTCGCTGCAAATCATGAGGTCGTCGGTGTACTCACCCGGGCTGACAAACCGAACCGCCGCGGCAACAAGATCGAGTTCTCTCCGGTCAAGAAGTTCGCGCTCGAACACAATATTCCGGTTTTTCAGCCGGAATCACTTTCTGACGACGCACTCTGTGAAGAACTGAAGAACCTGCAGCCGGATATCGCGACCGTGGTCGCCTACGGCATGCTGATACCGCGGCGTATCATCGATCTTCCGCGCCTGTCGACCATCAATGTCCATGGATCTCTTCTGCCGAAATACCGCGGCGCCGCCCCCATGCAATACTCGGTCCTGAACGGAGACGAGGTGGCAGGTGTTACCATCATGTATGTTGCCGACAAACTCGATTCCGGCGACATCATTCTTTCACGCTCGATTCCACTCGGCGAAGATGAAACGTTCGGTGAACTGCATGACCGTCTCGCCGTCCTGGGCGCCGATGCACTCTGTGAAGCACTCGACCAGTTCGAAGCAGGAACCGTACACGCAGTTCCTCAGGACCCGGAACAGGTAACGTATGCTCCTTCGATTTCCAAAGAGGAATGTGTCATCGACTGGTCGCTTCCTGCATCCGTCGTCCATAACCGCATCAGGGGACTTTCCCCGATTCCGGGAGCAATCACCAAACTCCCTGACGGCAAACTGCTGAAACTCTACAAGGCGAAAAAGATAGACGGATATACCGGAAAACCCGGAGAAATCTGCGCCGTGCTGAAAAAGGAGGGAATCGTCGTCGCCTGCGGTGAAGGTGCGGTATGTCTCATATCGGCAAAACCAGAAGGCAAACGCGAGATGCCGGCCGTCGAACTCGCAAACGGCCATTACATCAGCATCGGTGACATCCTTCACGCCTAATCTTTTTTGAATTTCTATTCTCTGCCGTGCAGAGCATCGACCAGTTCTGCGGAAAACACATTCATCTGCAGATACTCGTTCTGGCCTTCCCGAACCGCGATATCGGCATTGGCAAAGACGATCGCTCCTTCCGGACCAAGAGCGGACCCGATGACCTTCCGCAATAACACAAGGACTTCTCCTGCAGTCATACCATAGGATATCTGCAGGGTCTCCAGCGTTTCCTGCAGACTCTTGAGATCGCCGTTCTGTGCCGATTCAAAGGCGGCTTCCGCCATTCTCTGCGGTTCACTCTTGGAAAAATCAGCAGGATCGCTGACACCGAAACAGGCAGCAAGTTCAAGATACATGACCGCTTTGCGGAGATCGCCTTTCGCACTCAGAGCGATCATGTCGATAAGATCGTCATCCAGTGATTTTCCTTCGGCTTCGAGAATCTTTACCAGATGAGCGCGAACGAGGTTGCTGTCAACCGGCAGGAAATAGAGCGGGACACAGCGGGACCGGATCGGATCGATGAGCTGTGCCGCCGACGGGGTGATGAAGATGAACCGGCATGTCGAACTGTACCGTTCCATGATACGGCGAAGTGCCGCCTGTGCATCTTTCGGCAGATCTCCTGCACCATCAAAGACGATCAGACGGAACGGTGCCGACAGCGGTTTGAGCGATGCATGCCATTTGACGATGTATTTGAAGTTGGCAAGAACCGATTTGCTCTTATCGTAGAGATGGGCGAACCGTTCACAGGTTTCAAGGTATGCGTGTCCCTGGGAGAACATCACGCTTACCGGTAAGACCGTCGTATTCTCGGATGCGGATTCCGCATAGAAATTCCGTGAAAAGATCTCGAGCGCCGCGGATTTTCCGGTACCTGATTTACCGATGACAAGAAGATGCGGCAGATTCCCTGCGGCAACACATGCTTCAAGCTGGGCTGCAACCGGCTGCTGTCCGACAAGATCGGAAAACGTCTGCGGACGGTACTTTTCAATCCAGAGCGTGTTCAAGATAGTTCACCATATCCTCTATTGCACCGCGCAGTATGGTACGGCTGTTGAATGCCGGCATGAAAATATTCTCTTCCCTTCCTTTCATCTTGCGACAGTCTTCTGCAATGTTGGGAAGAGCACGGCGGACTTCGTCGATGATCGGCAGCGTGGCCATCCTCGATGTACGGTCTATCGGGTTCAGATCGATGGTAATCACGGTTTTCCCCATAGCTACAAGAGCTTCGCAGCGATCCCCGTCTTCGAGCGGAACCAGAACAACATCAGCCGACCCGATACCGTTCGGATCACAGAGACCGCGGTCATGCGGCAGGTTCACACAACGTTCGACTTTACCTTTGTTGAGTACGCATCCTGCATCTTCCAGAACCTTCTCCACGAGTTTCACCCGTTCTTCGGTGCGGTGAAACAGATTGACCTCGACCTGTGCGCCGGACGCCTGCTGCAGTTCGGCGATTTCAGCGGCGGCCAGGGCTGCAGTATTGCCGTTTACGGAAATTACCGGATGAACCGCCGCCATGAGACAGATGGCTGCAAGCATTTCCGCGAATCGTGCGGATTTCGATGTCTTCTCCCCCAGGAGATAATCAAATGCTTCTCCTCTGCCGTGAGACGTCAGGCCTTCATAGGAAACGATTCCCTGGTGAGCCGATTCAACAAGATGTTCGCGAGTGATGAGCGATGCATAGCGGGGATGATTTTCAGGTATTTTATCTGACATATTATTTGACCTCGTGGATAATTGCCGGGCCGGTTTCTGCGGCGGAGAACGTGTATGCCGTTCCGAACCGGGAAAGGACCTTTTCCGCTGCAGGGCCGATGGCAAACACTCCTTCGCCAAGCATGGTCATGGACGCGGTAAGTCCTGCATGGTCACAGGCATCAAGAATGGATCTGACTCTTGGAGTGATCAGACCGCTGTTTTCCGCAAACGACCGCGAGTTCGACATGACTTCATCGAGTGTGGTCGGAACATGTGCCGGGAACGCAGCGGTCACCTGCTGCATCGTGGACGGAGACGTGATGATTTCCGGAGTGGATATCGGACCGAGCGTTACTGCAGTGATCTTTCTGGAATCGCGGATACGCGCCGTTACTCCGCGTATGCCTGCCGCGGTCCGGACATCGATTCCGCTGCCGGCAGATGCTGCAACATCGCCAAGTCCCGTTCCGTGTTTTACTTCGAAGGTATGAGCGAACAGTGCCAGTTCGGTTTCCGACATCCCGAGATCGAAAAGACGGTTCGCCGCATAGGCTGTCGCAAGCAGAGCGGCAGCACTCATACCGAATCCGGCACCTATCGGCATATCTGCCTGTGCAGTGATATCTGCAGTGATGCCCAGTTCCTTTGCGGCATCGAGCAGCAGATGCGGATGTTCTCCCGACAGTACCTTCGCGGTACTTGTCGCTGCCGGTCTGAGGGTTACCGTAACCCCGCGATCGATAACGATTCCTGCACCAAGACTGCCGGTACTTTCCGTAGTCGGTCCGTCAAAACGTCTGAAATACCCTGAGATATGTCCGGGTGCAAAAGCTACAACACAGCGTTCCATAATGCGTGGGCGATATCCTTTTTCGTTCCCGTGATGTCGACTGCGTCGGCTTCTTTTCGATATATTCTGTACGTTCCGTCGGACGACCCCATCGTATCCGGATAATTCGCCGCGACGGCAATGATATTCTTCTGACCTGCCAACAGTGCCTGAGCGGCTTCTGGTGCATCCTCTCCAATCTTGAACCCGATGACGTTCGGTCCGGTTACCTGGGAGATGAGTTTCGGCGCCGGATCAAGGGTCAGCGTGACCGGAGTTCCGGAACGGATCTTCGTCTCGGCTGCGTCCGGAACGAAATCCGAGATGGCGGCTGCACTGACATAGTAGTCGATGTTATGCTTCTTCAATTCATTCAGGACCGCCGTACGCATATCCTCTGCAGATTCAATGGAGATGTTCCGCACACAGGGAACCGGTCTGTGAACCGCGGTATTCATGACCACCGTGACATCGGCCCCGCGTCTGAATGCTTCAAGCGCAAGTTCATATCCCATGGTACCGCTCGACCGTGTGGTAAGGATCCGTACGGAATCGACGGTTTCCCGGCAAGATCCGCTGGTAATCAGTACGGATTTTCCGGCAAGATCCTGCTGATAGAGAGCACGTTCCACATACAGACAGATGGTCTCGATCTCGGCGATCTTCGCCCGTTCTTCTTCCATCTTCGGCGGCACAACCGAGATATGGAACTCGTCGGCCAGAATCTGCAGATTCTTCCTGACGGCAGGATGGCGATACATGGACTCATGCATTGCAGGCGCCAGTACGACCCGCATTCCCCCGCCCATGGCGGTCGCTGCGCACGTCGTGACCCGCCTATCCTCGGTACCTACCCCCATCT
>DALTWN010000089.1 GCA_029987045.1 Methanocorpusculum sp. | reverse complement strand
GCGTTCGAATGCTGAGGCTAAGATACGAGAATGTGAACAGCGTATTGCAGAACTTACGCCTTTTGCGCTGGTTCCAGCGGAACTCGACGTATACCGCGGATATGAGAGTCTCTCAGTCTACGCAGGATACATCGAGCACGACGTCGAATTCGAATTCCCCTGCGAGAAGTATTTCTCCGCAAAGGACAAGGAAACCGGATTCATCACCGTCTTCGTTGAGAAGATCCACGCGGCAGAGGCTGAAAAGATCTTGTCTGATGCAGGCTATTCGGCAGTGTCCCTGCCGACCGGTTCTGGCAGTGTCCAGGCAGCAATCGATGCGTCCACTGTCGCGCTGAACGCGGCAAAGGCCGATGCTGCGGATGCAGAGAAGAAAGTTCAGGAAGCAAAAGCGAAATACGCAGACCTCCTTGCAGCATGCGATGAGGTGCTGACGTGTGATGTAGAACGTGCAGAGGCACCGCTTCGGTTCGCAACGACCGAGGAAGCCTTCGTCCTTGACGGATGGGTGCCTTTTGACGATGTTGAAAAAATCAAAGCCGGCCTTGAACAGGCTACCGGCGGAAAAATCTATGTCACGGTTGATGAAGAAAACATCGACTATGACGAAGTACCGGTTGAATACAACAACCCGGTAGTGGGTAAACCCGCAGAAGTTCTGATGGACCTTTACGGCCGTCCGAAATACCGCGAGCTGGACCCGACCCTTATCCTGGGCATCATGTTCCCGATTCTCTTCGGAGCGATCGTGGGAGATGTCGGATACGGTCTCATCTATCTTGTCGTTTCACTGCTCATGCATAAGTTCATTATGCGTCTCGGTGGTATGGGCAAGAGAGTCATGGGGCTCATGTATGCATCGTCCGGAATGACGATCATATTCGGATTGCTCTATAGTGAAATATTTGGTCTGCCAATGGGATGGCCTGCACTCATCTTTGCACGTCACCTGCCAATCGGAGAACCGCATGTGGCGAACATTCTCGATCTGATGCTCGTCTGTGTGGCAGTTGGTATTGTCTACATCATCGTAGGCAGAATATTTGGTATGATCAACCACGCAAGAATGGACCACAAAGGTCCGCACCGGACCAAGGCTATCCTGTCCAACCTCGGTTGGAACCTGATGCTTGTCGGTCTGTTACTGGTTCTCTTCTCGGCAATCAACTTGAACGAAGTTCTTGCCAATGCAAATCTTATCATCACGATTCCGTACTTATCGGGTGTCGCCGGCACGATCGGTCTGATTCTCGGTATCGTCATGCTGGTCGTGGGCGGTATCTTCATCTTCAGAGACAGTGCTCTTGATCTCGTGGAAATCCCGACAAACTTACTCACCCATATGTTGTCCTTTACGCGTATTGCCGCAATTGGATTATCATCGGTGGCAATCGCAATGGTTGTAAACTATCTGGCTGGTTTATTCTTCATCGGTCCAGGATTAGGCAACCTTGCCGAAGGCAGTCCCATCCTTGGTATACTTTTAGTCGTCCTTGGTGTACTGCTCATTATCGTCGGACATGTCCTGAACGCCCTGCTTGGTGTTCTCGACGGTGCAATAAACGCAGCTCGTCTCCATATGGTGGAATTCTTCATGAAATTCTACAATGGCGGCGGAATAACTTACAAACCTTTCGGTCTTAAACGAAAATTCTCGGAGGAATAATAAAATGGCAATTGAAGCTTTACTCGATGTAGAATGTGCAAAGTTAATTGGAAAAGGACTCGGTGCAATTGGTGCAGGTCTTGCCGTCGGTCTCGGCGGTGTCGGTACTGGTGTCGCACAGCAGGGTATCGGTGCAGCAGCATTCGGTGCAATTGCTGAAGACCGCAGCATGCTTGGATTAGGTCTCGTCTTCACTGTACTTCCGGAAACTTCCATCATTCTCGGTATTGTCATCGCAATCTTAATCATGTTCATTTAAGCGGAGGACGCTTACATGGGACTTGAGGCAGTAGTAGACGATATCACAAGAAAGGGCGCTGAGAAAGCAGCTGCTATCAAGGCGGATGCTGAAGCAAAGGCCAAGACTATCGTTAGCGAAGCCACCGTACGTGCAGAAGAGATCAAGCTTGCCGCCGAAAAGGATGCAGCAGTCCAGGCGGAAAAGATTGAAGTCCGCGAGGTTGCAAGTGCAAATCTTGTAGTCAAGCGTGAACAGCTGAATGCACAGAAAGAGCTTCTCGAGAAAGTCTATGCCGGCGCAGCAGATGCTATTGCACAACTTCCTGCCAAAACGAACGAGAAAGCAATCAAGGAACTTCTTAAGGAAGCTGCAGGTCAGATTCCGAAGGGAGTTGTCTATGCGAACTCGAACGACAAGCAGGCCGTTGAAGACGCACTCGGCTTAAAGACCCTGTCTGGATTTACGTTCGGCGGCACTGTCGATATCATCGGCGGTGTAATTGTGAAAAGCACCGATGGTCAGATTACCCTGGATTATTCGTACAAGACATTCATGGATGATGTCTGGGAATCCAGCTTAAAGGACGCATCGAAAATTCTGTTTGGATGAGGTAAAAAATGGCAGAGGTATCGAGCGGTTCTGCACCATATATCTACGTCTCCACGCGTATGCGTGTCCGCAAGGCGAAGCTCATCAAGAAGGATGAGTACGCACGGATGTTAAACATGGGATTACCCGAGTTTACCAGAGTCGTGGAAGAGATGGAGTATAAGCGCGAAATCGATGAACTATCATCTTCCTTCAAAGGAGTTGACCTCATTGAAAACGCAGTATCCTGGAATCTCGCAAAGGAGTACCAGAGAGTCATTGGTCTGGCTCCGGGAGAAATGAAAGGATTTACCCGAGATTACCTTCACAAGTGGGATATTCTGAATATACTGACTATCCTTCGAGGTAAACAGCTGGGATTTTCCAACGGGAAGATCAAGGCTGTACTTGTACCGGCCGGTGCACTCGATGTAGCGGCACTGGATCGTCTTCTGGGCGAGACATCGATCGAGAGAATCGTCGAGATGCTCCCCATCAGGAAGATCGCTGAGATCATCAGCGAGAAACTCTCCGCGGCACTCGAAAAGAGGTCCTTCGGCGAGATCGAGAACGATCTGTACAAGTATTATTACGCGACGCTGATCAGAGCAGGAAACGGCGGCATCAAGGGTGCCACCATGTTCTTGAAATACGTCAAGTTCGAAATCGACGTCCAGAACATCATCAACCTCTTCAGAATCCGTTGCCAGAACACCAAAGGCAGCGACTCTCATGAGGTATGGATTGAAGGGGCTTCCTTCAAGCCGGATGAACTCGAGCGTCTCACCACCGTGGGACTCGACGAGGTCGTCGATTCTCTGAAGAAGAAAGTAAAGGCTCCCGTCTTCGTGGATGCATTGGAGGCATTACGTGAAAACCAGCCGATCTATGCTATCGAAAGCATACTGAAGGTTGCTCAGCTTGAACAGATGGACAAGCTGTCGAAACGCTCGCCGTTCTCGATTTCACCGCTTCTGGTCTATCTCGAGCGTAAGGGATGCGAGGTCTACAACCTGCGTGCACTTGCCCGTGGAAAAGAGGCAGGACTCGACGCAGAGACCTTGGGAAAATATCTGGTGATGTAAGATGGAGATTGCAGTTATTGGAAAGAAAGACTTCGTCATCGGATTCCAGCTCGCTGGAATTCAGAAGACCTATTCCGCTGAAACTCCGGACCAACTCGCCGAAGTGATCCAGAAGGTCATGGATGACGCAAATGTCGGTATCCTTGTTCTTCAGGCAACGGATCTCGAGTCTTTACCGCGTAGATTACAGGTAATCATTGAAAATTCAGTCCGCCCGACGATTGTCACGTTAGGCGGTCAGGAAGCAGGTCTCTCCTTAAGAGAGCGTATCAAACGTTCGGTGGGTGTTGATTTGTGGAAGTAAAAAGCAAGAGCAAAGAATCAGGAATTCTCAAGCGTATTGCAGGTCCAGTCGTGACCGCAGTAAATCTTGACGCACACATGTACGATGTCGTCAAGGTCGGCAATGAGCAGCTGATGGGTGAGGTCATCAAGATCGATGGTGAGAACATCATCATCCAGGTCTATGAGTCCACTACCGGTATCCGCCCGGGAGAGCCTGTCACGAACACGGGTCTGTCGCTCGCAGTCGAGCTCGGCCCGGGATTATTAACGAGTATCTACGACGGTATCCAGCGTCCGCTCGCGGTCCTTATCCAGAAGATGGGCAACTTCATTTCCCGTGGAGTTTCCGCACCGGGTCTCGACCACGAGAAGAAGTGGGATTTCAAGCCGGTCGTAAAGGTCGGCGACGTCGTCAAGCCTGGCCAGATCATCGGTACCGTCCAGGAAACCCGTTCGATTGTCCATAAGATCATGATCCCGCCGAACGCAAAGGGCGGAGCAGTCACCAAGATCGAGGAAGGTTCCTTCACCGTCGACGACATCGTCGTCAAGCTCGACTCCAAGGAAGAGTTCTCCATGATGCAGAAGTGGCCGGTCCGTGTCCCGCGTCCGTACGTCGAAAAGCACTCTCCGAGTGTCCCGCTGCTTACCGGTCAGAGAATTCTCGACGGTATGTTCCCGATCGCAAAGGGAGGAACCGCAGCAATTCCGGGTCCGTTCGGTTCCGGTAAGACGGTTACCCAGCAGCAGCTCGCAAAGTGGTCCGATGCAGAGATCGTCGTCTACATCGGATGCGGTGAACGCGGAAACGAAATGACCGAAGTTCTTACCGAATTCCCGGAGCTGACCGATCCGAAGACCGGAAACTCTCTGATGGAGAGAACTATCCTCATCGCAAACACGTCCAACATGCCGGTCGCAGCTCGTGAAGCATCTGTTTACACTGGTATCACCATCGCGGAATACTTCCGTGACCAGGGATACGATGTCGCACTGATGGCAGACTCCACCT
>DALTWN010000088.1 GCA_029987045.1 Methanocorpusculum sp. | reverse complement strand
CACCGTCCCGACGAATTTACCGTCAGCATCCTGGATACATGCCGCACGGTACGGGGAACTGGAAACGATCTGCTTGACATACTCCAGCGTATCCTCGATGCGGACCGTCGGTACATCGGTCGTCATGATACTGCGGGCAGGCAGCGTCATGTGGATCATCTTTGCCGTACCGAACGCATCGGCCGCCGTTCCGATGAGCGTCACGCCGTGTTCTTTCGCTGCGGCAACGACGCGGTCGCCGATCGGTGCGGAATCGGCAATAATCAGTGCGGCAATCCCTGCCGAAATCAGGGCCAGCTGCGTCGGTTCGTCATCGCCCACGACCGCAATATCCTTGCGGGTTATGCGTGAGAGAGTGACATGCAGAGCATCGATCGAGATATAGACCGTTCCTTCAAGAACCTCCTGAGATTTGACGAAGACTTTGCCGTGCAGGATCCGTGCCAGATCGTCGACGGAAATCGGAGATACCGCGAGCGTCTCCATCTTGGTATTCGAGACATAGGCGCGTGCAAGACCGTGTTCGGAAATCAGACCCAGAAGTTTCCCGTCGTCGTCGGTGATCGGCAGGTTTCTGAGATCGTTCCTGTCCATCATCTCGATGACATCGAACGTCGGCGTCGAATGCAGAGCATGTTCCGGATGCATCGTCTTCAGATCGCCGACCGACGGTTCGACGTTCAGGATCAGCGATGGCACTTCCACGCCGAATTTCTCCAGTGCATATTTCGTTTCGGCATTCAGGTTTCCGCATCGTGCAGGAACATAGGTAGATCCGCCGTTCCGGTTCAGATATGCAGCATATCCTATTGCGCTGCAGATCGAATCCGTATCCGGATGCTTGTGGCCGAGTACATAAACCGTTCTGGTATTCATTATCGTTGTATAGGGCCGAAAGAGACGGCCCGTCCTCTGTTCTCATATATATGTCGTCAACCTACATAAGGTCGACTTTTACGGAAAAATCGAAAAAAAACGTCAGGGTTCTTCTTCCGGCATGCACCAGACCAGGAAGGAAACCGTCGTACCTGCCGGCGTATCCATGCCGCGGGGAACCGGAAGCATGGATCCGTCATCCAGGACCGCCGCACGGTACATATACTCCCAGTTCTCGGTAAGCGTCACCGACCGGTCTTCATACACGGCCTTTGCAAGGTTCCTGGTCAGATATACGCCGAACCGGGTCTCTTCGATGAGAACGTCCGCCATATACCGCATGATATACCACCGCAGTTCACTCAGGAGCGCAAGCGCATTCGATACGGTGGATTCGGAAACACGGATTCCCCATCCCGTATTCTGCGGATGATAGAACCGCAGGATATGCCGGCTGGTTTCCGAGACATAGAGCGTATCCGAAAGATTCACGCCCTGTTTTCCGATACAGATGATTTCCATGGGAATTAGATATACATGACGTCTGCAGGGCCGTTCGACTCGGCGTTCTTGAGTTTTCTGACCGCTTCAAGGAACTCCACCTGCGTGATTTTCTTCTTGTCGTTTCTGATCGCGATCATACCGGCTTCGCGGCATACCGCTTCGATCTGGGACCCGTTGAATCCTTCGGTAATGGCAACAAGTTCCTCGAAATTGATCTTGCCGACCGCCTTCGCCTCGATCATCCTGCGGGTGTGGATGGCAAAGATCTGCGACCGGGCGGTCGGAACCGGCAGCGGAATCTTGACCAGACGGTCGAACCGTCCCGGACGAAGCAGTGCCGCATCGAGCATATCCGGACGATTGGTCGCCGCCATGATCCGGATATTTCCGCGGTTATTGAATCCGTCCATCTCGGCAAGGAGCTGCATCAGCGTACGCTGGACCTCGGCCGATCCGGAAGTACCGTCGTTGGTACGCATACTGCCGACGGCATCGATCTCATCGATGAAGACCACGACACCGTTGTTCTTTTCCGCAAGATCGCGGGCAAGAGAGAACAGATCACGGACCAGCTGGGCGCCTTCGCCGATATATTTGTGGACCAGTTCACTGCCGGCAAGACGCAGGAACGGGACACCGGCATTGTGTGCGACCGCTTTTGCAATCAGCGTCTTTCCGGTTCCCGGCGGACCGTAGAGAAGCACGCCCTTCGGCGGAACGACACCGAACCGTTCGAATGCTTCCGGTCTGGTCAGCGGATATTCGACTGCTTCCCGCACTTCCACGATCTCGTCCTTCAGACCGCCGATATCCTCGAATGTGGCGGTCGGTTTGTTCTCGAGTTCCATGACCTTGACACGGGTATCCACCGTATCGCCAATCACCTTGACGATGGACAGAGTATTATTGACTGCAACCTTGCATCCTTCGACAAGATCTGCATAGAGTATTGGGGTCGTCTGCGTTACATATTCCTGATTGTTCCCCATCTGACGAAGATATACTTCATTGTTCGGGAATTTTTCCAGCACGGTCGCTACGAACAGCGGCATACGTTTGAGTGCCGCATTCTCTTTCTTCAGCTGAAGATTATCGATTTTCAGCCGTGAATTCTCATTGCGCAGCGAATTGAGTTCCTGCTGCTCTGCATCGAGAACTTTCTGCAGCATGGCATTTTCCTGCCGAAGATAATCGGCTCCGCCAAGTATTGTATCGGATGCGGGACCTTCTGCCGGTCCGGATTCTCCAGTCATACCATATTATTTGCACTTCATCCCTTAACTATTACGTGTTTGAGATTCATCTGTTGTATCCTGAAATACGGTCCGTTCGCGGCAGAACAACCGGCTGTCCGGAGACAGAGAAACAGCGACGCGGCATGGAGTGTATGTTGTATTTTTAA
This sequence comes from Methanocorpusculum sp., assembly GCA_029987045.1. Classification (GTDB taxonomy): domain Archaea; phylum Halobacteriota; class Methanomicrobia; order Methanomicrobiales; family Methanocorpusculaceae; genus Methanocorpusculum. Next base: position 2,117 of record DALTWN010000088.1, on the reverse strand, counting down.
GAGAGAAAAACCAATATTCTTCTACTATGATTAATGTAGGTATTCTTGGAGCAACGGGAGCCGTTGGTCAGAGATTCGTACAGCTTCTTGCAAACCACCCCTGGTTCAAGCTGACAACGCTGACCGCATCCGAACGTTCTGCAGGAAAACGCTATGCCGACGCCGTCAACTGGCGTCTTGATTCACCATTCCCGGAATCGGCGGGAGAAATCATCGTATCCCCTACGACGGTCGCTGCCGTACGGGATTGTGATATCGTCTTTTCCGCACTGCCGGCCGAACTTGCAGGTCAGCTCGAGACAGATATCGCCGATGCAGGTATCGGCGTATTCAGCAATGCAAGCTCGCACCGTATGGATCAGGATGTCCCGCTGATGATTGCAGAGGTCAATCCGGAACATGCGGCCCTGATCGACGGCCAGCGCAAGAAACACAAGGGCGGATTCATCGTAACCAATCCGAACTGTTCGACCATCATGCTCGCGACCGCACTTGCACCGCTGCGCAAGTTCAAGTTCAGCCGTATCCAGGTGGCAACCATGCAGGCAATCTCCGGCGCAGGATTCGACGGTGTTCCGGCATTCGGCATCTACGACAACGTCATTCCCTACATCGGCGGCGAAGAAGAGAAGATGGCACGTGAAGCGAACAAGATTCTCGGTACGTTCAACGGCACCGGCATTTCCGGCGCACCGTTCGAAGTATCCGCATCATGCAACCGTGTACCGGTCATCGACGGCCACACCCTGAACGTCTGGATTGACATCGATGCAACCCCTGCCGAAGTCATCGAGGCATTCAAGACCTGGAAAGCACCGTTCACCGGCCTTCCGAGCCAGCCGGACAAGACCGTCCTGTATCTGCCGGAAGAGAACCGCCCGCAGCCGCGTCTCGACAGGAACCGCGGCAATGCCATGACCGTATCCGTCGGTAGAGTCCGTGAAGGCATCAGATTCGTTGCCATGGGACACAACACCATCCGCGGCGCAGCAGGCGCATCCGTACTGAACGCAGAACTCCTGCACTCCCTAAAATATTTCTGACGGTTCCCGATCATGGAAGATAACCTCGTATATGTCGGTACGAAACCGGTCATGAACTATGTCCTTGCGGTCATGACACAGTTCAATGCCGGAGCACAGGAAGTCGTCATCAGGGCACGGGGAAAATCCATCACCCGTGCCGTTGATACGGCGGAAATCATAACCCGGCAATTCCTCACTTCTGCAAAAAAGAAAGAAGTAACCATCGATACCGACACCGTAGAAACGGATGCGGGACCGGCAAACGTATCCACCATACAGATTGTTCTGAGCTGGAACTGAATCGTATCCCCTGCGATTCCCGTTCCCTTTTTTTCACAACCATTCCGTTTCAGCAACAGCTATCGGTATCTGCAGAACGGGAAAAAAGAAGATTCCGGATTCACCGGATGTGGTAACCGGTTACGCGACCGGTTCCGATTTTGTTACGACCGTGGCTCTCTTAAGTACCAGCAGGTCGGTCTTATCGTCATCGTGATATTCACGCAGAACATCCTCTTCCGGATAATAGATGTACCGGACATAGGTCTTTGCCTCCTCGTTGTTAATCAGATAGGTATTATCCTTACCCTGGACTTTACCCCATTTCACCGATACCGGATTGATAAGATCGCCATTTTCAGTAAGTTCATACCTCGTTGCCGAAGAGTTGCCGTATAATTTGTACAGTACGACATTTCCGTCATCGGACCAGATACCGACTACCGGATCCTTATCGGTGATCGAAACCTTGAACATGCCGAACTTGTCGGTATTGACGGTGAAGTCTCCGGATGCCGACGAAGAGATTACATTCCCGTCGGCATCGGTAACGACCGTGGATTGTGATGAACTGGTGATACTGTTTGTGTCGGTACATCCTGCCGCAAGAACACAGCCTGCAACAATCAGGGCGATGACACCAATAATCCAAAGTTTTCCAACATTCATATTATCTAGATTGTCACGATAAACTATGTAATAATATCTATTGGAGAAAAGTTCCGTGAAAAAAAGGAAGAGTATCCGGAGATATCTAGTTCTTCTTCGATTTTCCGGAGAGTTCGCGGACACCCATCACGAACCGCTGGATTG
>DALTWN010000087.1 GCA_029987045.1 Methanocorpusculum sp. | reverse complement strand
GACTGTCCATGGGCATGAACATGGCGACCATCGCCGCAGAAGCCGCATCCGCCGTCATCACCGAAAAGACCGGTCTGCGTATGGTCGCCTCGTCCGGCAACCTCTGCTGCGACAAGAAACCGGCGGCAGTCAATCTGATTGAAGGACGGGGAAAAACGGTTTCCGCCGGCGTGTTCCTCAGCGACGAGATTCTGAAAACCATTCTCAAGACCGATGCGAAGACCGTCGCGGAAGTCAATCTGCGCAAGAACATGGAAGGATCGGCACGGGCAGGATCGCTGGGATTCAATGCGCATGCGGCAAACATGCTGGCAGCCATCTTCCTTGCGACCGGTCAGGATCCGGCACATGTGGTCGAAGGAAGCAGCTGCATGACCACCACCGATATCCGGGAAAACGGTATCTATGTCGCGGTGACCATTCCGTCGCTCCAGACCGGGGTGCTCGGCGGCGGTACCGAACTGCCCTGCCAGCGTGAATCGCTCGGTATGCTTGGATGCGGCGCGAAATCCGACGGCGATGCACAGAAATTCGCGGAAATCGTCGCGGCAGCCGTTCTTGCCGGAGAGATTTCACTTCTTTCCGCTTTGGGTTCCGGAACACTCGGATCGTCCCATAAAAAACTCGCCCGGGGAACCTGATGACCAGAATCGACAGATTCCATGTCCTGGTGATCGGATCGGGAGGAGCAGGGATCCGTGCCGCACTGGAAGCCGTGAAATATGGACCGGTCTGTATCGTCTCGAAGACCATCACCGGAAAAGGCGGATGCACCGTCATGGCGGAAGGCGGAATCAACGGCGTACTGAACCCTGCGGATTCCACCGGATCGCATTTCGAGGATACGATGAAAGGCGGCGCGTATCTCAACGATCCGAAGCTTGTGGAAACACTTGTCACGGAAGCTCCGGACCGGATCCGGGAACTGGTGTCCTGGGGCGCATGTTTCGAGGTGACACCGGAAAATAGACTCGCACAGCGTCCGTTCGGCGGTCAGAAATTCGCCCGTACCTGTTATGCAGGCGACCGGACCGGTCATGAACTGGTCATGACCCTCCTGGAACAGCTGCGGGGATCCGATGTCGAGATCAGGGACGAGACCGATGTGGTTCGTCTGATTGTTCACGATAATCGGGTATACGGTGCGGTCACGGTGGATTATGCGGGAACCGTTTCCACGATCCTTGCCGATGCCGTCGTTCTTGCAACCGGCGGAGCAGGACAGATCTATCCGGTCACAACGAATTCGACCGCAGGTACCGGCGACGGATACGCACTCGCCTACCGTGCCGGTGCAAAGCTCATCGATATGGAAGAAGTCCAGTTCCATCCGACCGGATCGGTAAAACCTGCCGATTCCCGCGGCCGGCTCATCACCGAAGCCGTACGGGGAGAAGGCGGTATTCTCAGGAACGTGAACGGAGACCGGTTCATGCAGAACTACGATGCATCCCGCATGGAACTTTCCACCCGCGACGTCGTCGCCCGGGCGATCGCAACGGAAGTCACGAACGGCAACGGCACTGCATCCGGCGGCGTCTATCTGGACGTTTCGCATCTCCCTGCGGCCGTCATCGAAGACCGGCTGCCGGTAATGCTTTCCCAGTTCCTGCAGGCCGGTATCGATATCCGGAAACAGCCGATGGAAGTCGCACCGACCGCCCACCATTTCATGGGTGGCGTCGCGATTACGCCGGACGGCCAGACGTCGCTCGACGGTCTGTTCGCCGCAGGAGAGACCGCAGGCGGGGTTCATGGCGGAAACCGTCTGGGCGGAAATGCTCTGGCGGAAACCCAGGTGTTCGGCAAACGCGCCGGAGAAGTCGCAGGGAAATCTCCTGTTTCCGAAGATGGAACGGAATATGCCGAAGCCGCGGTACAGGAAGTGGAAACGGAACTTGCAGCATTTTCGAGCGGTACGGCAAAACCCGCCGCCGTCAGAGCCGAACTGCAGCAGCTGATGTGGAACCATGTCGGTATCTTCAGGAACGAACTCGATCTGCGTATCGCCGAACGCGAACTCAAACGGTTATCCTCGCTGAAACTGAAAGTCACCTCTCCCCAAAAAATCATCGAAGCACTCTGTGTCCGCAATATGCTGACGACCGCAGGTCTTGTAGTATCCGGTGCACTGCTTCGCCGTGAATCACGCGGTGCACATACCAGAACCGATATCACACAGAAATGGACGGCCGAGAAATCTCCCTACGGACATACCTGGTTCATCAAAGAAAAGGCAGGCATCGAACTGCGCGAGGAGTACCTGCAATGACGGAAAAGATTTCGCTGACGGTGTCCGTCTCACGGTTCAATCCCTACGTCGACACGAAACCGCATCTTGAATCCTATACGGTCTCGGTCCTGCCGGGATGCACGATTCTGACCGTACTGGAAACCATCCGCGACACCATCGATTCCACATTGTCGTTTCGCAGCTGCTGCCGCAGTGCCCAGTGCGGATCGTGTGCGGTCCGGATCAACGGAACTCCGGGACTCGCCTGCGAGACCGTCGCAAAAGACGGAGATATCATCGAACCGCTCAGACTGGAAGTACTGGCCGATCTGGTCACCGATATCGCACCGGTCATCGCACGGATGGGCGGACTGGTGCCCGGAGATACCTGTCCGCATCAGGCAACCGAACAGGACCTTTCGACCATCAAACCGCTGCGGACCTGTATCGAATGTTTCTCCTGCGTTTCCGCATGTCCTGCAGTCAACTCGTTTGCCGGCCCCACCGTATTCGCCAAGGAAGCGCGGCTGTTCTTCGATCCGCGCAACTGCAGGGACCGGTTGCCGATCGCCGTCGAAAAAGGACTGTTTTCCTGCACCACCTGCAGACGGTGCGTCGAAGTGTGTCCGAAGAAGATCGATGTGCCGGGAAAAGCCATCGAAAAACTCAGAAAAGCCGCTGTCGGTGCCGGATACTTCTTACCTGCGCACCGGTCGCTTGCCGAACTCATCGAATCGACCGGACGGTCGGTATCTTCAGAAACCGATACGTTCCTTGCGCAGGCATCCGAAGTCTATGAACCGCTGGACGGTGTCGCCTGCAAAGGTACCGTGGGATTCTTCGTCGGATGCATGTTCAATGCCCGCGTGATTCAGCCGGCTCTCGATACCGTCTACGTGCTGCGGCGCAACGGATACCGTGTCGTCATTCCGAAATCACAGGTATGCTGCGGATCGCCGCTCATCCGCACGGGATTTGCCGGATTCGTGCCAGAACTGCAGAAACGCAATATCGAAGCATTCACGGGAATCGATACCGTAATCACCGTCTGTGCCGGTTGCGGATCCACGCTGAAGAATGATTATGAGACTCCATTTGCCGTCTATGACTTTACCGAGTTCCTGGTCAAGGAAGGATTCGAAGTTCCGGCAATGACGCCCGGAAAATACACCTATCACGACCCGTGCCATCTGCTCCGCGGCCAGGGAATAAAGGACCAGCCGCGGGAAATCATCCGGTCATGTACGGAACAGTTCACCGATCTCGAAGCACGGTGCTGCGGCGCAGGCGGCGGCGTACGGTCAGGCAAACCCGATGAAGCTGCAGAGATCGGCAGGATCAGATCCGAGATGATCCATGCGACCGGAGCCGATGCGGTCATTACCGTCTGCCCGTTCTGCGAATACCATATCCATCAGACGACCGGTCTTCCCGTCATCAACATAGCATCGCTCATGGCGGACGGGTACCGGAAAAAAGATAAGAATTAGAGAAGGTTCTGGATCCGGTTCAGTGCTTCCTCCAACCGCTCCATGGAGGCCGCATAGGATATTCTGATCCATCCCGGTGCACCGAATGCGAATCCCGGTGTCGCCGCGACATGGCCTTCTTCCAGCCATTTCGTTGCCGTCGCCGCATCATCGCCGCCGCAGTGGATGAATGCATAGAATGCACCTTCTGCCGGTGCGGTTTCCAGACCCATCTTGGTAAGTCTGTCGATGACATAGGTCCGGCGTTTTTCGAACTCTTTACGCATATCTTCGACACACTGCTGGTTTCCGGTCAGTGCGGCAACGCCTCCCCACTGGGAGAAGGTGGTAACGTTTCCGACGGAATGCTGCATGACCTTGTCCATCTGGGCAATCACCTTGTCCGGTGCTGCCGCATACCCGAGCCGCCATCCGGTCATCGCGAATGCCTTCGAGAATCCGTTGATGGTGATCGTGCGGTCAAGCATGTCAGGGAACGATCCGATCGAGATGTGCTCTTTTCCGTAGACCAGTTTCTCATAGATTTCATCCGACATGCAGTAGATATCATGATCGACACACAGGTCGGCGATCAGACGAAGCGATGACCGGGCAAGAACGGAACCGGTCGGATTCGACGGCGAGTTTACCACGATCATCTTGGTCTTCGGTGTAACCTTTTCAAAGAGGCTTTCGTCGACCTGGAACGCGTCATTGAGCTGGTGGTGAACCGGTGTTCCGCGGGCGATCTTCACTGCCGGATCGTAGGACACCCATGCAGGATCGAGAATGATTACTTCGTCGCCCGGATTGAGAACGGCGTTCATCGTAATGCGGATGGCATCCTTTGCGCCGGACGTTACGAGAATCTGTTTCTGAGTATATCCGAGATTGTTTTCGCGGTTCAGTTTCTCCGCGATCGCCTTGGTAAGTTCCGGAATACCGCGAGACGGTGCGTAATGCGTTTCTCCGCGGGACAGTGCGGCGATTGCTGCGTCGGTGATGTGTTTCGGGGTTGCGAAATCCGGTTCGCCGACGGCAAGACTGATGACGTCGATACCTGCCGCAATCATCTCTTTCGACTTATTGTTCATCGCCATGGTTGCCGATGGCGGAACTGCGCTGATATTTTCACAAAGCGGTAACATTGCTATAAATGTCAGTGTTTTTGTGATATAAAGAGTGACGCATGTACCTCAAGGGTGTTGAATCCTGAAAATACACAACTGATAAGATGTCAGGGTGAAAATATTAC
>DALTWN010000086.1 GCA_029987045.1 Methanocorpusculum sp. | reverse complement strand
CGACGACCTTTCCGTTGTACCGCTGGATGTGCGGCAGTGCCTGGGTAAGCACTTCTGCCCGCTGGGCATTGGTAAACGGCAGATTCTGTACTTTCGTAATCATGATCGGTAGTCTCCGTTGATCTTCACATAGTCATAGGTGAGGTCACAGCCCCATGCAGTGGATTCTGCCGTTCCTGCATGCAGATCAATGAGAATCCGAATCTCTTTTTCCAGCAGAATCTCTTTTGCCTTCTCTTCGGAGAATGCGATACCGCTTCCCATCTTGCAGACATCGATCGTTCCTTTCGCAGATGCGAACGAGACAGCGATCTTCGTCACATCCACATCTGCTCCGGAATATCCAATCGCACACAGGACTCTGCCCCAGTTCGCATCGGCACCGAACATTGCCGCCTTCAGGAGAGAGGAACAGATGACCGATTTCGCAACAGTCTTTGCACATGCGACATCCTTTGCACCGGACACCGCACATTCAAGCATCTTCGTCGCACCTTCGCCATCACCTGCAATCTTCTTGCACAGTGTCTTGGTAACAACATTCAGTGCTGCACAGAATGCGGCATAATCTGTACCTGCAGATGTAATGGTGGCATTTCCTGCCTTGCCGTTCGCAAGTACCGTGACCATATCGTTGGTCGAAGTATCGCCGTCGACACTGACCATATTGAACGTATCTTCGACATCGGATTTCAGTGCCTTGGATAGCATCGCAGGGGAGATACTGCAGTCGGTCGTAATGAAGACAAGCATGGTTGCCATGTTCGGGTGAATCATTCCGCTGCCTTTTGCAATACCGCCCATCCGGCATACTTTTCCACCGACGGTGAACTCGACTGCAACTTCCTTCTTCTGCGTATCCGTCGTCATGATGGCTTCGGCCGCGGCTTCATTGCCGGTCGGAGATAGACCGGAAACAAGGGACGGAATACCAGATGCGATCGGGGTAAGATCAAGCGGCTGACCAATGACACCCGTCGATGCAACAACGACATCGGTCGCCTTGATCTTGAGTGCGGAAGAAAGTTTCTCACACATCGCACGAGCGATTTCCAGACCGTTCGCATTGCAGGTGTTTGCATTGCCGCTGTTGCAGATGACCGCCTGTGCTGTGCCGTCTGCAATGTTTTCTGCAGTCACGATCAGCGGAGCGCCTTTTACAAGGTTCTTCGTATAGACGGCGGCTGCGGCTGCCGGAACCTCACTGTAGATCAGTGCAAGATCCCGTTTCGTTCGGTTCTTCCGGATTCCGCAGTGTACACCGTTCGCCGTAAATCCCTGTGCGGCACAGACGCCGCCTTCGATAAGTTTCATAGTACCAGTCCTTTTGTTTCAGAAGTTCCCAGAAGGATGTTCATATTCTGTATTGCTGCACCGCTTGCGCCTTTTCCCAGATTGTCAAAGCGTGAAATCAGCAATATACGTTCTTCGTTTCCATAGACGGAAAGCCCCATACTGTCGCGTCCGGCATATGCACCAGCCGACAAGAATCCGCCTTCGTCCACATCATTGAATGCGACCAGCGGTCCTGCATAGGTACGACGGTATACGTCTTTGATATCATCGACGGACCCTGCCAGATCAGATGCAAACAGCGGAACCGTGACTTCCATACCGCACGGGAAATCGGCAACGATTGGACAGAAACACGGAGATTCGGAAAGTCCACAGACCTTCTTCATTTCCGGGATGTGTTTGTGCGTCTGGCCGAGTGCATACTGACGCGGAGCATCGTAGAGTACCGGACGCTCTCCTTCGTATTCGGCAATCATCTTGTTGCCGCCGCCGGTGTATCCGGTAAGAGAAAATGCCGTAAGCTTAACCGAGGATTTGAGCAGGCCTGCACGAACCAGCGGTGCGACCAGCGAAATGAATCCACTGGCATGGCATCCGGGATTGGCGATTCTCGTGGATTTCGCGATTCTGTCTGCACCGATCAGTTCCGGGAATCCATAGGTCCATCCGTCAGCCGTCCGGTGCGCAGTCGAGGTATCGATGACGCAGGTCTTCGGGTTCTCGATCATAGCGACCGAATCCCGTGCCGCGTCATCAGGCAGACACAGGAACACGATGTCTGCCGCATTGAGTGCTTCGCGTTTTGCGGCAGGATCCTTTCTGAGCGCATCGGGCAAGAGCGTCAGCTCGATATCATCGCGTCCTTCGATCCGTTCCCGTAACCGCAGCCCCGTGGTTCCTGCGCTTCCATCAATGAAAACGTTCGTCATATTCTGTCTGGATTATTTGTTCAGCTTGTGGGCATCCACCAGTGCCTGAACCTTGAGCGGAAGACCGAAGAGGTTGATGAACCCTTCTGCATCCTTCTGATCGTAATCGCTTGCGCCGAACGTAGCGATTTCTTCACTGTAGAGAGAGTTCGGACTCCAGACACCGGCATTGATCATGTTACCCTTGTAGAGTTTGATACGGACCTTACCGTTGACCTTTTCCTGGGTCTTGTCGACGAATGCAGAAAGAGCTTCACGCAGCGGGGTGAACCACTGGCCGTTGTAGACAAGTTCACCGAAGGTGATGGCAATCTTTTCCTTTTCGTGAGCAGTCATCTTGTCGAGCGTGATGGTTTCCAGAACCTCGTGAGCCTTGTAGAGAATGGATCCTCCCGGCGTCTCGTAGACACCGCGGCTCTTCATACCGACCAGTCTGTTCTCGACGAGGTCAAGCAGACCGATACCATTCGCACCGCCGATCTTGTTGAGTTCAAGAATGATGTTCTTGGCACTCATCTTCTTGCCGTTCAGGGAAACCGGGCGACCCTTGACAAACTCAAGTTCAACGTAGGTCGGCGTGTCCGGAGCATCGACCGGAGAGACACCAAGTTCAAGGAATCCTTTCTTTTCGTACTGCGGTTCGTTGCCCGGATTCTCGAGATCGAGACCTTCATGGGACAAGTGCCAGAGGTTCTTGTCTTTGCTGTAGTTGGTCTCACGGTTAATCTTTAAGGGGATATTGTGGGCTTCTGCGTAATCGATTTCCTCGTCACGGGACTGGATAGTCCACTCACGCCACGGTGCGATGATGTGCATGTCCGGTGCGAAATGTTTGATGGCAAGTTCGAATCTGACCTGGTCGTTTCCTTTACCGGTACATCCATGGCATACTGCATCCGCCTTTTCCTTGAGGGCAATATCAACCATCGCTTTTGCGATGCACGGGCGTGCATGGCTGGTTCCCAGCAGATATCCTTCATAGCGTGCACCCGCCTGCATGGTCGGGATGATGTAGTTATCGACGTAGTCATCGGTAAGGTCAAGAACATAGAGCTTGGATGCTCCGGTCTTCTTTGCCTTTTCCTCAAGACCTTCGAGTTCATCGCCCTGACCGACGTTTCCGGACACGGCAATGACTTCACAGTTGTTATAGTTCTCTTTCAGCCACGGGATGATGATGGAGGTGTCAAGACCTCCGGAATATGCTAATACTACTTTTTTGATATCTTCTTTTTTCATGGTATTTTTCACCTTTTGTTTTTTTTATAAATCCATTCAGACTATCTGACGATACATGATGTCGTATACCGGTTTTTCCGCACCATCGTATACGGCATCGTGTTCCGGCTGGAACTGTACGGCATAAACGCCGAGATTACTGTTCTCAAATCCTTCCAGGGTACCATCGTTGGCATTACAGCACAGCGGAGAACATCCGTCCTGAAGCGTGCCGTCACGAATGACATAGCCATGGTTCTGGAACGTCACTGCAACCGAACCGTCAACGAACCGTACCGGTTCTGCGGGGCTGCGGTGACCGAGTTTCAGTTTTTCGAATTCTGCACCAAGTGCTGCTGCAATCACATCACACCCGAGGGAGATTCCTTGAACCGGAACCGTTCCAAGAATCTCTTTTACCGTCGAGATTGCTTTTGTTGCAGTGAGGGGATATCCCGGTCCGTCGGTAACGAACAGCGCTGCAGGACGCACGGCAAGAATCTCATCCGCCGGTGTGCCATAGGGGAACACATAAAGGTCCGCCCCGCGTTTGGAAAGACTTTTGAGCGTTGTCGATTTCCCACCGAGATCAAGAACGGCAATCTTCTTGCCTTTCCCTTCAATACGATACGGCGACGTACAGGTAACGTCAGAAATACGGTCTACCGCTTCCGGCTTAGGAGCACGTTTTGCCAGGTCAACCGCGGCATCCCCGTCATCAGAACCCGTCAGGAGTGCTGCCCGCATGACGCCGCAGTCACGCAGGTGACGCGTAATCATACGTGTATCCGCACCGCTGATGCCGGGAATACCGTGTTCCTCAAGGAACGTTTCCAGAGGAGGCTGACGTTTCGGTATACTACAGAGTTCATGGACAACCGCTCCTGCCGCATGAATCCGGGAACTTACGAGTTCATCCGAAGATGCTCCGTAGTTTCCGATCAGTGGCGAGGAAAAAGTAACAATCTGTCCTGAAACCGCAGGGTCGCTCAGCGTCTCCATGTACCCGTTGGATGCAAGGTTAACGACGAGTTCGCCGGCGATTTCCGCCTCTGCACCGAACCCAGTCCCGTGAATAACCGTTCCGTCTTCTAGTCCAAGGACTGCTTTCATATATACAGTATTTTTGTTCGCGTGGCGGAACTATAAAGATACTCGTGAAAAAATACATATTTTTTATTATGTTAAGTATAGTTTAATATAAAAAACAATAGTTATTGTATTAAATATATATTTTTTCACCCCGACAGAAAGAGCCGTAAACTTGGTTTACGTGTATCAAAAGAGACGATCATAGAATGAGAAGCGAGCTGTGATCTTGAGGTTCAGGATACTGGAGTATGTACCATCAAAGTGCGAAAACGAGTAAAAAAAAGAGGAAATTTAGATGCAGTCCTTCAGCATGAACTTGAATGGACCGAGGTTTCCGCCGTAGTTTCCTGCAGTGATCTTGACGACACCCGGAACTCTGCATGCTGCCTGGACACCAACCTTCATTGCTTCCTTGACTGCTGCTTCGGAGACACCGTCGATGACAATCTCATAGACTGCCTTGACTCCTTCCGGAATCTGGGTCTCTAATCCCTTTGCGAGAACTGCCTCACGGATGGTCGGACAGAACTTTTCGTTGGTGGATGCATTCATGAACTTGTAGGA
>DALTWN010000085.1 GCA_029987045.1 Methanocorpusculum sp. | reverse complement strand
CGTGAATGCCGCCGTTGCCGTATTGATACCGAGGATCAGCACCAGCAGCAGCATGATGACCGATGCGCTGGTCGTACCTGCCGCCGCCGCACTTTCCCCCAGGTGCCCTATGAAATAGATATCGACCAGTTCCAGAACGTTCTGGAGCAGGTTACTGAAAATGATTGGAAGAGCGACGATCAGCAGCGCCTTCAAAACGGGCCCTTCGGTCAGCAGTTTCCCGTTCTTCATTGATTTATCTGCATGTGCCGTCGTAGTTAATCACTTGCTATAGTAATGTGTAATGAACCTATATTATGTCTCTGTATATCCCAACAGCACATCCGTATCCCTTACGCAGTGACGCCGACAACGAAGGCGTAAATGCAGAGAATCAGGATGGCTAGTGCACACAGAAGCAACAGATAATCTCTACCGCGTACTCGCCTCATATTCTTCCCTTCCTGTTGCTAGTATTGGACATTCAACCGTTATAATTTTTCCATTATCTCACGGACGGCAGCCGCAAGCATATTGACTTCCGTCTCCGTCGTATAGAACGCAGGGGTCGCACGGATCGTTCCTTCCGGCGCACCCAGGCGGCGCATCAGCGGTTCGGTGCAGTGCATGCCTGACCGTACGGCGATACCGTACTCTTCATCGAGAAGAGCCGCGGCTTCATGCGCAGAGATGCCTGCCAGGGTGAACGAAACGGCACCGATCCGCATGGCGGGATTCTTCGCACAGTAGAGCGTGACACCTCTGATACGTTCGAGTTCTTCGATCAGTTTTGCGGTAAGCCGGCGTTCCCGTGCTTCGATACTATCCATGCCGATTTCCGAAAGATAATCGACCGCCGCACCGAACCCGATGCCGCCGGAAATGTTCGGCGATCCCGCTTCATAGCGCTGGTATCCTTTCGCCGGAACATAATCCGTATCCGAAACGCGTTCGACCATGCCGCCGCCGACGATGAGCGGCGCAAGATCGGCATCCCGCATCCAGAGCGCTCCGGTTCCCGACGGGCCGAGCATCTTGTGGCCGGAGAATGCCAGGTAATCGCAGCCGAGTTCCTCGACATCGATACGCATCTTCGGCGCGGACTGTGCCGCATCGACACAGAGTTTCGCGCCATGGGCGTGACACATCCGTGCGATCTCCGCGATCGGATTGACCGTGCCGGTCACATTGGATACATGGCATACGGTCACCATCTTCACCGGTTCGGTCTCCAGCAGATGCGCGAGTGCTTGCAGATCGAGCGCCAGGCTGTCATCGATATCCAGCATCCTGACACCGACGCCGTTCTTCTGCAGCTCGCGCCATGGCAGGATATTCGAATGGTGTTCCAGCACGGTGGTGACGACGGCATCTCCCGGTCTGAACGCGAATCCGCGGGCGACCATGTTGAGCGCTTCGGTCGAGTTCTTGGTGAACACCAGCGTACCTGCACTGCCGTTGATGAACTCGGAAACCTTCTGATGGGCATGCCAGTATTTCTGGGTGGCGATCCGGGTCAGACGATGGACCCCGCGACCGACGTTCGCTCTGAATGTCGTATCGTATTCGGTCGCTGCCGCAATGACCTGGTTCGGCGAAAACGAGGTGGCGCCGCTGTCCAGATAGATATAGTCGCCGAGCATCGGGAAATCGGCCCGGATCTTTTCGATATCGAGTTTCGGCAGTTCCGGAACCTTCGGTGTTTCTTCGACCGGGACATCCGGCGTCGTATCGTCGACGATATCGCCCACCTGATGTTCGGGCATCAGCGACGCGACCGAAGCCGGCGTACTGCGTCTGACCGGATGTTCGGTCAGATCGAGACCGCTGTCCCGCACCAGTTCCTTCATCTTGGGCGGCATCTCCTTCCACCGCCACAGACCCCAGCCGATATATTCCGGCGGCAGACCGCGTTCTTCCGCCCAGCGGGTGAGGAACTCGTCCCAGCGTGCGGCCATCTCCGCATGGGTATGATGCATGGTCTCGAGTTCGGATTCGAGCATCGCCGGACAGAGATAGCAGCCGATACGTTCGTATCCCATCTCGTAGAGCGGGTTGTAGGGGATCTCCTTCAGCCAGAGGTAGAAGAATACGTCGAGTGCCCGCCATGACCGGATCGGAGAGATATTGAGCTGGAGCGGATTGTTCGGATTCTGCGTGACGGCTTCCAGTTCCGCACGGTTCCATGACTCGTACCAGCGGTTTCCCTGGACCGTAAGACAGGGACCTGATTCGTTCAGATGGATCTTGACCGGATTGAGTTTGAGCAGTTTGCAGCACCAGCGGTGATCCTTCGCCGGCGGTCCCGCACGTTCGACGGCCTGCCAGAAATTGCCGGCCTTTTCGATATACGCGACGTTCTGCTCCTTGACGAACGCGACGGTTTCCGGAAACTCGAGACCGGTATCAATGAAGAACGCCTTGGTGACTCCGGCTTTCTGTGCAATGTTCCAGACCGCCGTACTGTCCTTTCCTCCCGAGAACGAACAGTTGATCTCCGGCCGCAGGGTCAGGTTCTGACGGATCTCACGGACGGCGGTACGTTCCATGTTCTTGAGATGGAACGCATTCTTCGCCACGGCTTCGCTCCATTCCGGATCCGGCAGAACCGGTCTTTCTTCCAGTGCTCCCAGTTCCTTGATCTTCAGCGACGTTCCTTTCAGAATACCGGTACCCCACTTCGATTTGTACCGGACGATGACCATGCCGTCTTCGAACGGCTGCGGACGGATATCCAGACGCTTGCCGCCGAGTCTGCCGTCCGGAATGGAGACTGCCGCATCCTCCAGCCGGATCACGGACCGGTCCGCGGTTTCTGCAAGATAGGGAAGCGCCGCCGCTTCGATATCGACCGAAAATGTGCGGGTCGTCGGATTGAACGAGAACCAGGCGAACCTGATTCCGTTCGCGATGATCAGATCGTTCCGGTCAAGACCTCCCGCCTTGTTCAGCACGAGAATCTTCGGCAGGGTCACGCGGTCGCCGAACCGTTTCCGGAACGTGGAAAGAATGAGATCGTAATCCGCCTTGAGTGCGGGTCTGACATCGAACGGCTGCTGCAGATCGACCCTGATCGATTCCGTATCGCAGGCACAGGTCTTCGCAAGCAGCGGGATATTGCATTTCGGACACCAGAACAGCTGTTTCTGCAGTTTCGCGTGGATGCTGTCTTTTCGTGTCACTTCATTGCCGAGAGATTTCGGCGCCGGGCGTTTCGGTCTGTCTTCGTGCGGTCTTCCGGAATGACGGCGGTCTTTTCCTTTCGGCGGATATTTCTTCGGGGGTCGATATTCGTGCGGCATTTATCTACGTATACTATAGGTGCTGTTGCCGTTTAAAGCCAAAGGATGAGACGGGAAAAAAGTAGCATGAGACAGATGATCTCAAATACCCACTAAAATAGAAGGAGGGGAATGTATCCCCCAGGATTCCGTTATGCACTCTTTGACGTACGGTCTTTGAGAATATATTGCTCTGCGTTCTTGTAGAGGATCTTGTCCTTGTCCTCATCGCTGATCGGAAGGGACTTGATGAAGTCAACTTCACTCTTTACATTTTCATATGGATAATCCGACCCGAACAGAATGCGGTCGGAACCTAGGGAATTCAGCGCCAGCAGTACGGAATCCTCTTGAGTAATCCCGCTCGTGGTGAGATAGATGTTGTTCTTGAAGTAATACGAGATATTCTCCTTGTACTGCTGTGAAGAATCGCCCGATTGCGCGAACCGGTTGTCCATACGGTCAAGAGCATACGGGAAGTATTCCCCAAGGTGACCGAGGATTATGGTCAGATCCGGATGTTGGTCGAGGGTCCCGCTGAGAATAAGATTGAGCACGGTCTTCATCGCGTCGACACTGAACCCGAATCCTGCACTTCCAAAGACCGCACCGGAATCCAGAAGATAATCGGTTATCGGGAAATTCGGATGGATATAGATAGGAACATCAAGCTCTTCGCATTTTGCAAGCAGCGGTTCGAACTTGGCATCAGAGAGACGATCTCCATTATATCCATAGTTCGAGTACGTATGCCAGTACTGAAGCCCGAGTTCATTGACACAGCGTTCCAGTTCGGCAATGGATTCATTGACATAGGGGGTGGGTAGCGTGATGGCTCCCAGTATACGACCAGGATACTTTTTCATCGCCTCTGCAACGGCATCATTCATCTGCCGTGCATATTTGACCGCTTCTTCCCGAGGCACTTCTTCGACACCCGGGGAACAGGAAATAACGGCGGTCGTTATACCTGCTTCATCCATTATGCTGACACGTACATCTCCGATATCGTAGATTTCCTCTACCATGCCACCCGGACAACCATTGAAGGAGAAATCCGATGGATGTCCTGTTGTTAGACCGTCCCGGAAGTAGAGAGTCTCGCCGACGGCATAGGGGTAGTCTGTTCTGGTCTGCAGATACTCCACGAATTCATGTGTGTAGGCCTGATTTTCCAGATCATACACGCGGTCCGGCTGATACGCCGTATCCTGCGAGGTACAGCCTGCCGCAAAAACACAGCAGGTGACGACGACAAGAACAAGAGCGCAAAGAATGAGTGCATTGCGTTTCATACAAGGCTAATATTTTGAACTAATGGGACATAGGCATTACGAATGCTCGATTTCAACAGGAATCCAAATATATCATTCTGCCAATAATCGGCACAGAAAAAACGAAACTACTTCAGGAAAAGAAGATTTGTGGACATATATTTCCACGAGAATCAGAGATATATTGTTATTTCTTCGCGTAGCGCTTGCGCATGACGAAGGCGTAGATGATGGATACCGGCAACGCGACAATGAGATAGACCGCACCGATACTAATGAACAGCGTAACGATGATATCGCCGAATCCGCCAAGAACGTGCATCGTCATCTTGACCATGATGATGATGCCGAACAGGATGAGTGTCGCAAGAATCCAGACGACTTTTCCGAGGCAGATGTAGAAATGCTCGTTCCAGGTCAGTTCCGATTTGGGAACATTGGTGCGGATCCGGGGAAGGGGATTCATACTCATGATTTTCTCATCTACTATTGGTTGCCTGATTTAATCAGTGTTATGGCAGGGCCGATGCCGAATCCGGAAAAATCTGAAAAGAAGCAACAGTGCAAAACATGCAATAGAAACTCTGAAAAACA
>DALTWN010000084.1 GCA_029987045.1 Methanocorpusculum sp. | reverse complement strand
TGCTTATGATAATCGATATTCTCAACTCTGAACAGGATGTGGCGGGTGTCAATATCCGTCGTACCATAGATAAACTGATTGATGAACAGGGACGTGCGGCATTCCCGCTCTTCGATGGGAATGAGGTCACCTTCCATACGTCAAAGGACCGGATTATCCATACCGATGCATCGCAGATCAATCCGGATGCGGATCTCGTTATTGTCGTGTCGCGTCATTCGAGTGTGAATCCGGTACCGGTCCTTACGGTCCATCCGGCAGGAAACTACGGAGTTGCACAGCTTGGCGGAAACGACGGAGAACTTGCCAGGTGTCTGCCTGCATGGATGAAAGCCGTATTGCAGAATGAGGCAAAGTTCGTGCCGGAAGGGTATCGGGTATCCTATGAAATAACACATCACGGCCCGACGGATTTCCCCGTTCCGTCGTTTTTCGTCGAGGTCGGCAGTACTCTTACCGAATGGAATGATGAACGTGCCTATACGGCGGTAGCAAAAAGCGTCCTGTATGCCAGACCGGAATCCGCAGTCATTCCTCTGATCGGATTTGGCGGAACGCATTATGCTGCACGGCAGACGGCCATTGCACTTGAAACAAAAGGAGGATTCGGCCATATCATGCATTCCCGTGATGTGGGTGCGGTCACTCGGGACATCGTTGCGCAGATGGCGGAAAAATCCGGAGGCGTTCTTGCGGCGCATATCGACCGCAAGGCAATGACACGTGACGAAGCTGCCCGTATCGACGGGATTCTGCAGACGCTCGGTATCCCGGAACTCACTGAAGGGGAGCTTGGCGACCTCAATCACATGTCGCTTGCATGCCGGAACCGTTATCTTGCGTATGCGAAATCCATCGACCCTGCGTTGAAACTCCACCGGCATGGAGAAATTCCCGATGGAACTCCTGCCAAGATCTGTCTTCCTGCCGATCTGTTCAGTCTTGCCTTTGGAAAGGATGACCATGCTCTTATGTCCTGGCTGGATGCGACCGGCGGTATCTTCCATACGACGGGTCAAAGTGGGAAATTGATGCCAATCTTTTTATCTGATGAGAAAAAATCGGCAGAGTTATCGGTGAACTTAATAGGCTTATCAATCCAATATATTACCCGTACATGGGAAACCATGGTGGACAATGACACGTTGACGGTGGTCCGCCGGCAGTTCGACCCCAGGCTTGCGCGTACGCTTGGGGTTCCGTCTGGCCCTCTCTTCGGAAAGCTAGCTTCCGGATCAGAGGTGACTCTTGCAGACGGGAAGGTAATCACGCCGGATATGGTGACGACTGTCACGAAGACATCCATCAAAATCCCGAAAATGGAGAATTAAACTCATGAGATCCATTGTTGAAGAAGCACTTTCACGCAAGCGGTTCGAAGACGTCTCTCGCGACGATTCGATTATCTCCGCGATCTACGATGCAGAGGCACAGGCTGTTCTTGGAACCAAGAAAGAAGAGACAGTCGAACTCCCTCCGCAGAACCAGCAGCCGGCATCCGCTCGTCCGTGGCCGACTCAGAAGGCACCGGCAGCAGCTCCGGCAGCCGCACCGGCAAAAGCCGATGTCGACTATGCAAGCCAGTACAGTTTCAGCACGCCGAAACAGCCTGCCGCAGAAACCGATGATGACGAGGACAACTTCGATGACATTCTGAAATCCCTTAAGACCAAGATTTCCGTTGTCGGTTGTGGTGGTGGAGGATCCAACACGGTAGCACGTATCTATGAAGAAGGTATCGAAGGTGCAGAAATCTACGCACTCAACACCGATGCACAGCACTTATCCATGCTTCGCGGCAGAGTAGGCAAGCGTATCCTTATCGGACGCCAGACCACCAAGGGTCTTGGTGCAGGCGCTATCCCGCAGAGAGGAGAAGAGGCGGCAATTGAATCCGAAGACCAGATTCGCCGTGCACTGAACGGCAGCAACATGGTTTTCATCACTGCAGGTCTTGGCGGAGGAACCGGTACCGGATCCGCACCGATTGTATCCAAGATTGCAAAGGAAATCGGCGCATTGACCATCGCCATCGTCACGCTTCCGTTTACCAGTGAAAGTGCAACCCGTATGGAAAATGCGGAAATCGGTCTCGAACGCCTGCGTGAAGTCGCAGACACCGTCATCGTCATTCCGAACGACAGAATCCTTGAAGTTGTTCCGCGCCTGCCGCTTTCCCAGGCATTCAAGGTCTCCGATGAAGTCCTGATGCGTGCAGTCAAGGGAATTACCGAACTGATTACCCTGCCGGGACTGGTCAACCTGGACTTTGCCGATGTCAGAACCGTCATGGAACAGGGCGGTATCGCCATGATCGGTGTCGGCGAATCCGATTCCGAAGACAAGGCAAGCGACTCCATCAAGAAGGCACTGCGCTCTCCGCTGCTCGATGTTGATATCACCGGTGCAACTGCAGCTCTCATCAACGTCATCGGTGGTCCGGATATGACCATGACCGAAGCAGAAAGCGTTGTTCAGGAAGTTTATCACAAGATTGACCCGAGCGCACGCATCATCTGGGGTGTCCAGATCGATCCGGAAATGCAGGGCAAGATGCGCACTATGATTATCGTAACCGGTGTTCAGTCTCCGCAGATTTACGGAAAGGGACAGGCAAGCAACACGGTTTCCCAGACCAGTACCAGTCAGGTACAGAAATCCAAATTTGAAATTGATTTCCTGAAATAATCCTTGGGGATATTCTATATGACAGATACAATACAACCAGCAGCAAAGAAAGAAGAAAAGAAAACCACTTCGAAGACTGCCTCGAAAAAGAATGAAAAGAAAAGAGAGAGTGTAAGCGAATTCTTCAGAAAATACATTCGTGTTCTGAAACTCGCTCGCAGACCGACCAAGCAAGAATTCTGGAAGATTTCTGCAGTTGCAGCACTCGGAATTGCCATCATCGGTATCATCGGGTTCCTGATCTATCTGCTCTTCTACTATGTCCTCCTCCCATTCACGGCATAAGCAATGACAGAATCAGAATTCGGAAACCACTACTACATCATCAAGACGACGTCAAAGCATGAGCGGACGGTAGCCGATAACATCAAAGATGCCATCGAAAATGAGATGACCGATGTTGTCGTAACATCCGTGATTGTTCCGGAAGACATCAAAGGATATGTTTTTGTGGAGAGTCCAGAGGTACATGCGCGTATTGAGGAACTTGTTGAATCAATCGCGCACGCGACAGTGGTTCTGAAAAGCGAGACATCCATGGAAGAGATCAAACACTTCCTTGTCCCGAAACCGGCTGTTGCAGGCATTGATGAAGGAACCATCGTTGAACTCATAGCAGGTCCGTTCAAGGGTGAAAAGGCAGTGGTTAAACGCGTAGACCACACCAAAGAGGAAATCACCGTCGAACTCTATGAGTCCATCGTCCCGATTCCGATTACCGTCCGCGGCGACAATGTCCGGGTAATCGACAAGAATCAGGACTAATTCTCCAACCCACAAAATCTTTTTTCTTACTCTTTTGCAGAATTCTGCTGATCTATCCGCTCTCGAAAAATCGGTTCTGAAAATCTTATGATTTGATGGTGTCCCGTGCCGCCTGTGATGTGACGCACGCAATCAGAGCGAACAGGGCACCGAGAATACAGGATATGGTTATACCGAATATCGTATAGTCTGGACTTCCGGATGCGGCGGCCGCAACGACGGAAAAGAGTGCGACGCCAAGAACGCAGCCGACGTTCATACAGGTAAATACCAGGCCGCCGGATGAACCCTGCAGTTCGAGCGGGCTGTGGATGGTGATTCTGCGAATGGACGGGCCTTCATTGAGACCGCTGCCGATGCCGGAGATAACCAGTCCGACAATGATGAGCGGAATCAGTGCCGAAAAGATACCGGCAATCAGCACCCCCATGCCGATAGCCTGGATCAGCGTTCCAAGCGTGCAGAGGAATCTGCAGCCGTACCGGATGGACAGCATTCCGGAGGGGATTCCTGCAAGAGCGATGCATGCCGGTGAAATCAGAAGGATAAGGCCGGAAACCAGTGCAGAGTATCCTATTGCGGCGAAATAGAACGGCAGGATGAAGATACTGCCGAAGAATGCTGCAGTCGAACACGTGGTCGATAGCGATGCGAACATGACCGTCCGGTTCTTGAACAGCTGTGCAGAAAGAACCGGGTCGTGATGCCGGAGTTCATACCAGATGAATACCGCTCCGAATATCGGTGCGATACAGACCAGAATGATACTGTATACCGGCCAGTTTTCCTGTGCGCCGAAATCAAGGCCGGTAAGCAGTGCGACCATGGTGACCGCGAACAGTCCTGCACCGATGCCATCGAACCGGGTCGTTGGTTTTTCGACCGGTCTATCTCTGGGAATAAGGAACAGGGCGCCGAGAATGCCGAGAATGCCTATCGGGACATTGATGAAGAATATCCAGTGCCAGGAGAGGACATCCGTCAGCAGTCCGCCGATACCGGGTCCGGCCGCCAGGGCGATGCCGCCGCCGGTTGCGATAACGCCCGTCGCAATCGCCTGGATGCGTGTCGGCAGATGCAGATTGATGAGCGAGGTCGCAGTTGCACACATGAATGCCGCGGCGAAACCCTGGATGAATCTGCAGATGATGAGAATGGTCATCGAGGGTGCAAGGCCGCAGAAGAGCGATGCAACGGTGAACAGGATGAATCCTGTCGTAAATATCAGTTTGTATTTTCCGGTTCGGTCGGCGATTTTGCCGCAGATGACGAGCGAACATCCGATGGAGAGAAGATAGGAGATGAGTACCCAGGATGATGTGGAACTGGTTACGGCGAAATCCGCGGCGATTTCCGGCAGGGCTATGGCTACGATGCTTGAATCGAGATAGTCCATGAATACCGCGACAGCTGCGACGATCATGAACAGGTATGCAGGTCCGCGGCGGCTGAGGTCAACTCCCATAGTGTGCATACTACTTCGTGATAAAACGCGATAAAGGTATAGTTCTGTGTTTTTCAGAGAAATCGGGCTTAATTCGGGCGTATTCTGATGATTTTCGTCGTTAGGTTTATAACCTCAGAAACTAACCTAATTAAACCAATGTCGCGCTACCCTCAGGTATGCCGGCATACGGTGATAAAATGGCAGAAACTGTCGAGGTCTTGGTACCTG
>DALTWN010000083.1 GCA_029987045.1 Methanocorpusculum sp. | reverse complement strand
TCTCGAATATGGCGGTTGCAATATCGGCGTTGCGGACAGATGAGAACTGGTTGAAGTGTGCCAGCGTTCCACCGGTTGCAGGGACATATTCTCTGAATCCGGCATCGATGGATGTCAGCGGTAACTGTACCGGACGTTCTGTCCAGGGATCGTTCTGTTCAACCACCGGTTCTGCAATCGGTGTTGCAGGTTCATTCATCTCTTCGATTGGTTCAAACAGGTCATCGTTGGTCTCTTCCGGCTCCGCACGTCTGGTCCGCCGGATGGGTGCTGGGGCGGAACGCACGGGTTCCTGTTTTGGCACGACCTTTGGCGGGTTCTTCGCGGCCTCGATCTGTTCCAAGAGTCTGCGTTCGCATTCATGTGGGGAGCAGAACCATTCGGGTGCCCAGATGCGTATCAGCGACCACCCGAGTCCTTCGAGGATCTGTGTGCGGAGACGGTCACGGTCGCGTGCGTCTTCCGCTGACCAGTAGTTCGGTCCGTCGCAGAGAATGCCTGCAACGAATACTCCCGGTTTCGTCGGGTGAGATACCGCGATATCGATCATGAATCCGGCACATCCGAGGTTTCTGGTCACCGCATACCCGTTTGTTTCAAGCATTTTCGCAACGGTCTCGGAGAAGGAATCCGGAGCGACGGTCACGGTCGCATTTTCACCGAGCGCTTTGGTGTCGCGGGTTTCCGCATAAATGAGGAATGCGGCAAGTGCTGAAACTCCTCGCGGGGTTTCCGGTCCGAACTGCAGATCGTATCCGCGGAAATTAGCATATACGACGCAGCGTTCACGTGCGCGGGTGATAAGAACATTCAGGCGGCGTTCTCCTCCTGCCTGGTTCAGCGGTCCGAAGTTCCGCGACAGTTTGTGTTCTTCGTCGAACCCGTAGCCGATACTGATCAGAATGGTGTCACGTTCATCGCCCTGGACGGTTTCCAGATTCTTGACGAAGAAATCCTCTCCGTTATCGGTATGCATGAGCGCTTCGACTTCCGGATGATCGCGAAGGAGCAGATCGACTTCATGCCGGATGGTTTCCTGCTGTTTTACGGAGAATGTCGCAACGCCCAGGGTTTTATCGGGGAATTTCTGGTAATAGTCGATGACTGCCGCTGCAACGGCTTTTGCTTCATCACGGTTTGCTCCGGATTTTCCGCGTTCGTAGATGGAACCTTCCGTATGGACAAAGGAAAGACCGAGATCGGCCGTTTCATGTTTCGGCGACGGGAATACGAACAGTGATCCGTCATAGAATTCTGCATTGGAAACAGCAATCAGCGACTCATGCCGCGAGCGGTAATGCCACGTCAGACGTCTGGTTGCATAGACCTGTTTGCAGGCATGGAGCAGACTTTCCATATCGGTGATTTCAGCGACGCTCTCTTCTTCATCTTCATCGGTATTGCCGCCGACTGAATCGAAGAAGGTCGTCGGCGGAAGCTGGCGTGAATCTCCCATGACAACGAGCTGTTTTCCGCGCATGAGGGCGCCGAGCGCATCTTCCGGTTTGACCTGACTTGCTTCATCGAAGATGATGATATTGAAATTCACGGATCGTGGATCGAGATACTGTGCGACCGAAAGCGGACTCATCATGAAACAGGGTTTGATTTTCTGAATCAGACCGCCTGCTTTCGTCATCAGCGTACGGATGGCCATATGGCCGCGTTTCCGGTTGAATTCTCCAGATAAGATTCCCATCTCGGATTCACGGGATGCGCCGCCGAACAGCGTCGGGATACGTGCAGAAAGACTCCGGACGATGGATGCTGCATTTTCCTTGATGACCATGCGGTCCAGCGCTTTGAAGGTCTCGATTTTCTGTTCATGGGGCGTCTGCGCGAACTGAGCAAGGAGCGGACGCGTTTCATATGCTTCTTTCAGCAGGGTATCGGCATACCCGACAACGAATGCAGGGATGATCGCATCGGCAGTGAGTTTACCTCCAAGGATTGCCGCCGCGGTATCTGCAGCGACGGTCTCTTTTGCACGGCCGACGTAGGCAAGGAATCTGCTCCATGATTCCAGACGGTCGAAGTTGTCGACCCATCCGCAGGCAAGCTGTTCCAGTTCTGCGAAATCCGTCTTGGCATCGCAGTCTTTCATACCGATCTTATCCATCAGCTGGGTGCGTGCCTGCTGTGCTTCCGTATAGCGTGTTTCCATCTCGGCAATCAGATGCTCGGAATTCTGGACATTTCCAGAAATGATGGCTTCGATTGTCTCTTTTGAAATCCGGCCCTCGTGCTCCCATGCGTGAAGGGTGCGGATCCAGGCAATGTACTCTTCAATAAGTGCCGGACTGGTGTCATCGCCTGTCCAGATGGGCAGGAAGATTTCAGCACATGTTGCTGCATTGGTATGCCAGGCTTCGTATTCCGCATAGTAGATCTTTGCATCCCTGAGGGCGTCGAGGATTTCATTGTCGGATACTCCCGGATTTCTCAGATAGGATACGATTTCATTCTTGATCTTCTTGTATCCGGACGAGAACATGCGTGAAAGTGCACCTTTGCTGCTGACGGCCAGAAATTCCTGATACAGCGTTCCGATATCCGCCGAGGCGATATCCGGCGTGAATGTTTCGCTGACGGTCTTGCGCATCGTGTAGATCTTCGTATGGCCGGTCAGCAGTGCATCAAGAGTGGTTCTGTTCTGCCAGATTGCATCCTGATAGATTGCTTCGGTGAGCGGGAGCTCTTTTCCGATAATCCTGCAGGTATCGAAGAATACCGGAAGACCATCTTCATTTTTCGGAATGAACGGCAGATTCGCGGTATCTGCGATTTCTTCTGCAATATCGTTCATTCGCTGAATACTGTCACGGAATGTCACGGCGATAGTGCGTATGTCGTCACGGTCTCCCGGAAGAATACGCCCTGGATTCGTCTTTGCCCAGGGATGAGATAATAGCGATTCTCCCGGATGCAGCAGGGTAGACATATACGATACGATATCGGTGAGTGCGGCTATTGCCGTACGGTATTCTTCAGGGGTGACGGCACCGGCATTCTTTACCGGGATAGATGGAACATTTCCGCCGCGTTCATCTTCGAACTCATAGCGGTACTGTTCACGGATGCCAAAGAGATCATACGGTGTGAATCCGCATGTGCCGATAGGTCTGCGCAGTTCATCGCAATAGCCGGAAAGTTCTGCGCTCAGATCAAGGATCTTTGCCCGTGTATCCTCATTCGGCATTCCTGCCTGTGCAGAATCTGTGGTGTGCTGAAGGCAGGATTCAAGTTCCCGCAGGAAATCACTCTTCTTTGCATTCTGACTGTGCAGTTCAAGAAGGAAACGTGAAAGACCGGCAGCATCGAGTCTGCGTTTGACAACCTGCATTGCAGCCATCTTCTCGCTGACAAAAAGAACACTCTTACCTGCCGCAAGCATTTCTGCAATCATGTTGGCGATGGTCTGGCTTTTTCCGGTGCCCGGCGGTCCTTCGACAACGAGATTCTTTCCCGTTCGTGCTTCTGCGATAACGGCAAGCTGGGAGGAATCCGCATCCATGATATTGGAGAAATCGGAACTCTTTATCGGTATGTTCAGGTCTCTTTCATCCGTATCGCTTACGGGTGCGAAGATGCTCTTTACCAGTGTGCTGTCTTCGATGGAGAACTCAGTACCCCAGCTTGCGCCGTCGAGATCCTTGTACATGACGTATTTCTTGAAGCTGAAGAGATCGAGTATGATATCGGGAATAACTTTCCACTTCTTTTCCTGAATGAGTGTATCGATGGTTTCAAGATAGGTGTGGATTTCTTCCGCTGTTTCCGGATGCCCGAATTCGGGGATGACTATGCCTGATTCGGCAAGCTTTGCCGCAAGGGTCGGAGAGATGATCGGATCTTCTCCTGACCAGGATAAGGTGTAATTGTCCTTGATCTTCTGTTTATTGAGATTGACCGGGATGAGGAGCAGCGGTGCTTTGAGCCCTTTTGCAGCCGCGTCATTCCATTCTATGAATCCAAGGGCAAGATAGAGGACAGGATATCCCTGTTCTTCGAAAACGGTTTTGCTTTTTGTCTGGAGGGAATAGAGGCGTTTTCTGAGATCAACATCGGTATAGGGAGTGTTGAGAAGCTGATCGGTATGATTTGGATTTTTGGTGAATATTGGATATTTCCAGAGATTTTTTTCTTCGGGTGAAGCCGATCCCTTTTCGTTAGGATAGAACTTCATTGCCTTTTCTTTGAGGACGAGCTGAGAGTATACTTCACCTATGTGCTCATCTATGATCTCTATGCTCCGTGCGGTAGATGGATGATAATTTAAAAGATTGTTTCTAAGGGATAGGTCGAGTAACCGCCCGCGGAGTTCTTCGAGTATTGATGTTTTTTTCGTCATGACTCTCTGAGTGTATAGAGATATATTTGAGGGATAAGGATAAGTCTTTTTTCTTGATATCTACTGATTGACGAAGACGTACTCTACGAAAAAGAGGAAGCGTCGGAGTTCTGCGGTCTATTGAACTCCTGTCACTTCGTAATTATGAATTGTCCATGAGTATTTAAATAAGAATAGATTGCGGCAAAAATGAGGTTATAGGCCGAGAAGTTCGAGGTAGGGAAGAAGGATAATGATTGCAGCAATGAAAGCTATCACTATAAGGACTATGGTAATAATAAGAGCCCATTTGAGCCCGGTATTGTTGGATCCGCTTTTTTGAGGGCGGTATGCCATCAGGTCGGAGAATGTTTTTCGCGGTGGCTTTTCAGGCGCTGTGTCAGTCATAATCTATCCAATATATTGTCAGTATGGGATGGTGAATATATCGATGTGTGTTTTTTCTATGTGTGTTGTAATGGAGTGTATTTATTGTCTGTTTTTAGTGTTTTTTGTTGTTTTTATGGTGTTTTTACTCTCTTTTCTGCCGATTATTTCTTGGACTTTTATATATGTGCAATTGTTAATTAATATTTGTAATAAACTCTATGTGAATTTATAATTAATTCTGGGTTTTTAATATCTGGTATTGATCTGCGGGTGTTTTGCAGCTGGTTCTGTATTCTCCGTTGGGTCTGTCTCTTATTATCGTGGGTTTCCTCTGTTTCCTTGCGGTTCTTTGGGGATCCGGGTCTTTTATGGGTTTGGCAGGGGTCTCCTCAATTTTCTGGGAAAGAAGAGGG
>DALTWN010000082.1 GCA_029987045.1 Methanocorpusculum sp. | reverse complement strand
TACGGATGTAATTTCGGCAATCCATGACTGCGGATCGGAAGTCACACTGTTATCGACCGAGCCATATATCTGTCCGGAAGCACCGGTTGTCATTCGGCAGGATGGATTGAATGAAGCACTCAACTGGATTCTTCCTCAGTGTGAGGAACCGATTCTGATTGTTATGTCTGATCTCCCCCTTGTTACGAAGGAAACGATTCTTAAGGTTTGTTCGTCCAAATGCGATCTTGCGATTGTTCCGGGACTTGGGGGCGGAACGAACATCATGTTTATCCGTGACCCGAAAAAATATCATGTCCAATATTATGGGTATTCTTATCAGCAGCATATTGAGATTGCTGAAAAACTTGGAATGACCGTTGAATGTATTGATTCTATGCGGATGTCTACTGATGTGGATGAACCGGCAGATTTGGTTGAACTCTTAATACATGGTACGGGAAAAGCAAAAGAATGGCTTATCCAGCATGAGTTTACGTTGAGTGCTGAATCCGGGAGAGTAAAGATTAAGCGTCGAGGAATAGATGTCGTCTGATAATTCACCAACAGATATTGTTGCCGAAGCGGAAAACCTTGCATTAGCGGGGAAATTCGACGAGGCATTGAAGAAATATAATGAAGCAGCTACTTCCGATCCGACCAATCCACTGATTGCAGTGGGAAAATCCACGATTCTCAAGGCACAGGGTAAATATGCAGAATGTGCAGAAACGCTTGGCATTGCCTTGGAGAGTCTATCTTCATGGAATGTTGCGAAGGAGGATATGGTCCGTTACAACCAGTTCACTTCGATGCTGCATGTCCTGCGAGCTGAAGCCTATCTCTATGCACAGGATTTATCGCATGTCTTTTCGGAACTGGATGAAGCGGACAAAGTATCGGGTGCAGACGCCGCATCCATGGTCGTACGTGCAAATGCGCATGCCCAGAAGAAGGAGTGGAATGAGGCAGGAGATCTTCTTTATCGTGCGGAGGAATGGTGTTTTCAGCATGAAGATTCCATGCTGACACAGATCTGGCAGTCCAAGGTGCAGTATGCAAAAGATGCAGGTGGGGTATTTGCGCCGCCGTATGCTGCAGAAATCTACAAGAACGGGCATTGGCGTACACCGAAGGGTACAGTTGATGAACTTCTGGAACGTGCAGGCAATCTGCGAAAGGCAGGGCTTCTGTATGATGCATTACACTATTATGACGCAGCGCTGGCCCAGGCAACGGAAAATAAGGCACATATTTTATTCTTGAAAGGCGTAGTATATGAACAACTGAAACGCTTCGACGATGCATTCGGCTGTTATTCCGATGCGTTGGCCGCCAATCCGACCCAGGAGGAGGAATTCATGATTCGTGTCCGCTGGTCGAATACGAAAGCTCTGCGAGGGTTATAAAAAATGAATAAAAGTGATGTTGAAATCATGCGTGATGAAGAAGGCATAGCACTGCCTCAGGATACGGAACAGGAATACAAGGTGCGCAAGTTCCTTGTAGATAATTGTTCCTTCATAACAACGCTGGTCTATTTGGTGATTGCTGTTCTGCTGGTAATTGCAATAGTTCTTGCAACTATTGAATCTGTCCAGATGCTTATCACAGTCGTGATAAATGATGTAACCGACCCGGTTGTGGGCTCATTCATAAATCTGAATGAAGCAGTCAGTTCCATCCTGTTCATTATTGTCCTTGCAACGCTGATTGATCTTGTCCGTTCCTATCTGAAATACGGTCGTGTCCTTGTCCGCCCGATTCTTGTCGCAGGAATCACCACCATGGTCCGCCGTCTGCTTGTCTGGGATTCGATGACGTTTGCAGAAATGCTGGGTATCGGCACCATCATCCTTATCATGACCTTTGCAATCGTTTTCATTGGCCGTGAAGATCGCCGTGTGGCAAAATTCACCGGGTTTCAGGAAGCCAGCGATCCTAAATTCCATTCTATTTTAGCACGGAAAAGAAAAAATAAATCAGAAGAGAGTGAAGATTAAATCACTTTTTCAGATGGTGAATTTCACCATCCTTTTTTCCCGGTACATGGGGAACTGATCGGAGACATACAGTTCCGCATGCGATTCCCTCAACGCTTCTTCCGCCAATTTTCGTGCGATATTCGGTCGATTGTAATTTTCGGAAAGATGGGCGAGCGCAAAGATTCCGACTGAATCCTTCAGGTTGGAGAGTACCGAGGATGATGTCTCGTTCGAAAGGTGTCCGTCCTGTATGATTCGGTCCTTGAGATAGCGTGGATAGGTGAATCTGACCGGGCAGTATCCCCCGCATTCTGCTCCGCAGTGCTGACAGCATTCGCACGGGTCAAATCTGTCGGTTTGCATGGCTTTTTCAGAATAATTACTTTCGAGAACGACTGCATCACACAGGTTCAGCTGTTTTAACATGGATTCTGAAACCTGATGCGTGTCCAGACAGATTCCTATACGTGACTCTCCATCATCGATGATGAATCCGGTCGGTTCCGCAGCATCATGATAACTTCTGAATGAATGGACGGAAAGACTGTTGAACATTACCTGGTTCATTTCCCGCATATGGATTTTATCTGTTGCTGCCGGAATCACCCCGGCGCGTTCGGCATATTCGAGTGTTCCTCCTGATCCGGCGACAGGTATCTTCTGGGATCTCAGGAATGCTTTTGCAGAACGTATATGGTCGGAATGTTCGTGTGTTAGCAGGAGTGCTCTGATGTTCGATAGCGGCAGATTGTTTTCCGTGATGAGTCGTGCGATATAGCCGACTCCCGCATCGATAACGACCCCGTCGGAATCATTTCCGACATATATGCAGTTTCCCTTGCTCCCGCTGGCGAGCATCACACATTTCATGTTCTATCTTTTTATTTTTTATAACTCTAAGGTTTTTTGTATGGTTGCCGAGGTATTCGGCGTGGAATCAACCGTTGTGTTTAAATCAATAATATGCTAATCATAATGTAGAGTAATACTATGGCTGCAAAAAAAAGCAAGCAGGCCGAGGCTGAAGAAGCCCCGAAATTATTCTATATCTTCTACAATCAGGAACGCTGGGAGAACTGGCTGAATTCTCTTAAGGCGGCAGACTGGGATGGAGATGAGAATTCCGATGAAATGCCGGAAGGATTCAGACTTCTTGATGGATTATCTGATGATATCACGATTGCTGTCATTAAAATCATCAAGCTCTATCAGAATCAGCGGTTTACAGTTGAAGAGTCACGTGCCAAGGTCCGCGATATCGAAACAATCATCATGGGTGAGATCAAGGATGATATGCTGGCCGAAATTATCGGATCCATGCAGGTTTCCATGGTAGTTCTGTTCTCTGCAGCACAGAAATATCTCGAAGGTTCATTCCCAGCTCCGGAAACAATAAAAGATCTGGTTAAAGAAGGAAGAAAAGTCGTGGATAAGGATCCGGAAAAAGCTTTGGAGATTGCTTCATCCATTGGTTCTGCAGTAATTAATGGAGCAACCTGTTGCGGAAAATATGTGAAGGATACCGATGAACCGACGTTCTTCGATGAATGGTTGGTTGAAGTTGAGCGTATTGCAGATGCCATGAAATCTCTGAAAGATTTCGATGAGGTTGCTGGAGAAGCGCAGTGATTACGGATCGTGCACGGTTCCGTTACATTAAGAAACTTCAGCGTGTAGCCGGATATCGTCTGCCTGATGGGGCATTTCACCCTGCGAATCTTGAGGCAATATCCGGATCGATGAATATTGACGGACTCGATCCGGGAACCCGTGATCAGGTCCTCCGTTTTTTCAAGGATTTTCTTGAATGTGATTGCAAGGATTCTCCGTTATGCGGGTGTCCGGAACGCAAGTTTGTCATTTGTATCCTTGAACTCCGTGAAATGGGATTGAATCATAAAGAAATATCCCGCCACCTCATTGATGAATACGGGGTGGAGCTGTTCCCTGCAGATATTCTCAGTTTCCTCGAAGATTCTGTTCATCTTCTGGAAGCTGTACGTGGCGTTGCCGATCTAGCGAAAGAACTGGATCTGGTTGCGAAAACAGATGCCCACATCAAAGAAATTTCGCGGTAATTCAAAAGAAAAAAAGTATTTTTTTAAGCCCATCCGCGGGCTTTCATGCCTTCGACGACACGGGATACTGCAACAACGTATGCGGCCTGGCGCATGTTGATCTTGTATTTCTGTGCTGCATCGTAGACATTCTGGTATGCCTTGGTCATTGCTGCGTCGAGTTTTGCATAGACGTCTTCAAGTGACCAGTAGTGCATGTACATGTTCTGGACCATTTCGTAGTAGGACACGGTAACGCCGCCTGCGTTACAGAGGAAGTCCGGAATGACGTGAACGCCCTTCTCGAAGAGGATCTTGTCTGCGTCTGGAGTGGTCGGGCCGTTTGCTAGTTCCATGAGGACTTTGACTTTGACGTTCTTGACGACATCTGCGTTGATTGCGCCCTCATCCGGTGCGGCTGCGACGATGACGTCGACCGGGAGAGAGAAGATGTCTTCGTTGGTGAGTTTTTTCAGGCCGTTGTAGCCGACGACGGATTTGGTTGCCTTCTTGTGTGCATTTACTGCTGCAATGTCGAGACCCTTCGGGTCGTAGATGCCGCCTTTCGAGTCGGTGACTGCGACGACAATTCCACCGAACATTTCCTGTGCGAGGGTTGCTGCGAAGTTACCTGCGTTACCGAATCCGATGATGGCGAATTTTGCACCTTTGAGTTCAAGGTTGAGTTTCTTTGCTGCTTCACGAAGGGTGTACATACCACCTTTTGCGGTTGCGTCACCACGTCCGAGGGATCCACCGATGCCAATCGGTTTGCCGGTTACGACACCGAACTGGTTCTTGCCGCAGATGACCGAGTATTCGTCCATCATCCAGGACATAATCTGGGCATTGGTATATACATCCGGTGCTGGGACATCCGTGTCTGGACCGATGTCTTTCCACAGTGCACGGATGTAACCGCGGGACAAGCGTTCAAGTTCCCCCTGTGACATTTCCTTCGGGTTGCAGATGATACCCCCTTTACCTCCGCCTAATGGAAGGCCAAGAACTGCTCCTTTCCAGGTCATCCACATCGAAAGTGCACGGACCGTATCGATGGTCTCTTCTGGGTGGTAGCGGATACCTCCTTTGTACGGACCAAGTGCATTATTGTGCTGAACAC
>DALTWN010000081.1 GCA_029987045.1 Methanocorpusculum sp. | reverse complement strand
TCAAGAACCGCGAACGGGTATTCGGCAAGCAGTTCCTTGAGGCCGCCCGCACGGATGCGGATACCGTCTGCGGCTTTCCGGAACGTCTCTCCCGCTTCGGTCGAGAGACCTTTCTTGATCAGCGCACCGGCACTGCGTTCATCCGGATTGAGGGACCGGATGGTCTCGCCGGAAAACACCAGCGTCTTCTCCTGTTCGCCACCTTTCAGGATCAGGAAACATTCGACGTCGCGGCGCATGTCGTGACTGAGGAAGAAGGAGGAGTTGATGCACCGGCACAGAATATCCATGCGTCCGGCAGCTCCCGGCATATCGTTTAAGGAGAATCCGGGTTCGGTTACCGCCTTATGGCCAATAACAGCAAATCGTATCATACTTGTGTTACATATTTCGCGCCGAATCTGATATATCCTTTGAACGTTAATTGATAGAAACAATGTATAAGACACAGCGAAATCTCATCATCGTAACCTGTATTTTTGTCGGTTTACTGGTGATTTCCAATATTCTTGCGGCAAAGGTCGTGCAGATAGGATTCATCGAAATCCCTGCGGCCGTGATCGCCTATCCGATCACATTCCTCTGCATCGATCTCGTCAGCGAAATATGGGGGAAGAAAGAGGCGCAGTTCGTGGTCATCGTCGGACTGATTGTCCAAGCCATCGCCATGGGTCTTACCTATATCGCCATCGCCCTGCCGGCAGCACCCTATTCGGACCAGACATCCTACGCCGCAGTCCTCGGCACCCAGCTCGGTATCGTCATCGCATCCTTTGCCGCCTATATCTGTTCACAGACCTTCGATGTCTTCGCCTTCCATAAAGTCAAGAAATTCTTCAAGCCGAAATGGATGCGCAACTGCACCACAATCTTCAGCCAGCTGATCGATACCTCGATATTCATCACCGTCGCAGGACTGCTGGTCTGGCACATTTCCGCAACAACGACCCTGATCATGATCGCCAGCCAGTATGTCGTAAAAGTCCTGTTCGCTCTTGCGGATACGCCGTTCTTCTACTATCTTACCCGCCATGGCTCAGCCGAGAAACCGGCGGACCTCCCATAATTTTTTCCCATCTGTTTTTACCGAGCACCATGAATAGACCCCTCATATTCTTCATCGCCGCCCTTCTCATCTTCGGCACCAACGGCATCATCGCGAGCTTCATCCCGCTGACCAGCTACGAGATCGTGTTCTTCCGCTCACTTCTCGGATCGCTGACGCTACTTGCCGTCTTCTTCCTTCTCCAGAAGAGAATCACCCTCTTCAGGAAACGGAAGGACCTCATCCTGCTGATTCTTTCCGGTGCCATGATGGGAGCATCCTGGATGTTCCTCTACGAAGCATACCAGCAGACCGGGGTCGGCATATCGACGCTCATCTATTACTGCGCACCGATCATCGTCATGGCTCTCGCCCCGCTCCTTTTCCGGGAAAAGTTCACGGCGCAGCGGGTCATCGGATTCGTCATCGTGGCCGCCGGATGCATCATCTTGAACGGCGGAGCGGTAATCGAAGGCATCGGCGGATTCGGTCTGTTCTGCGGAGCGATGTCGGCAGTCACCTGCGCCGTGATGATCATCCTGAACAAGAAAGCGACCGGAGTCGGCGGTCTGGAAAACTCCCTGTTCCAGCTGATATTCGCCTGCATGACCGTCGCCATCTTCGTCGCAGCCACCAGCGGATTCTCCTTCATCACGACGATACAACCGGATACATGGATCTGGATTCTGATCATCGGTGTCTTCAACACCGGTATCGGCTGTTTCCTCTACTTCTCATCGATAGGAAAACTGCCGGTTCAAACGGTGTCGGTGGTCGGTTATCTCGAACCGCTTTCCGCCGTGATATTTTCCGCCATATTCCTGCAGGAAATCCTGACCCCGCTCCAGACGGTCGGAGCGATCTGCATCATCGGCGGTGCGATATTCGCTGAAATCGGATGGAAGAAACTGAAAAGCAGAAACCCAGATCGCTAAAAAAGTCAGGGTTTCAGTGCAGTTATTGGAACAACCAATACTCCATCTTTTCGGGCATATGCTGCATCGCACAGACCACAGATTACTACCAGGACACTCGGCTCTTTTCCCTCTTCTTTTCTGAATATTTCTGCAATCTTTTTGAGATTTGCTGCAGCTTCATCTATTTTGTTTGCACCAAGTTTGATCTCAAACGCCCCCCATCTTCCATCTTCAAGTTCGACAACGGCATCAATCTCGTTTCCTTTCCCATCATGGAAGTGGTAAAGATGTGCATTATTCGCCTCTGCATAGATCTTCAGGTCGTGTTCACAGAGAGACTCAAAAATAAATCCGAATGTTTCCAGATCATCCTCGAGCATTTGTGCGGTAGCTCCGATGCCTGCCACCGCCAGCGCCGGATCGCAGAAATGCCGTTTTGGTGATTTCTGGATACGTCTGGATGAACGCAGATAAGGCATGAAGGAAGGTTGTTCCTCAATAAGGAACATTCGTTTCAGAATATCCAGATACTTCACAATCGTAACCGGATCAACGGCCACATCACTCTGCTCTGAGATATCACGCGATAGTTTCTGGTTGTTTACAAGCGTACTCTCATTTCGTGCAAGTGAATGTATCAGTCCCTGAAGCTTCTGACGATTTAGAGAAGTGATTTCTGA
Source organism: Methanocorpusculum sp. (assembly GCA_029987045.1). GTDB lineage: Archaea > Halobacteriota > Methanomicrobia > Methanomicrobiales > Methanocorpusculaceae > Methanocorpusculum. The sequence continues at coordinate 2,503 of DALTWN010000081.1, read as the reverse complement.
ATTTGTTCTTTCATTATTGAGGATTGTTCTCAGATATTCCTGAGGGAGAACCCCGGCTTTTTCAGGAGATGAATGGATATTCTCCGGCCATCCTCCGCGCATACAGAAATAGATCAGCTGTTTCAGAGTTACGGAAGGTGCCGATACTGCTTTCAGATCTTCGTTGAAAAGTCGCAGAAGAGAAACTGCCCCATTTGAATCTCCCGTCTCATAAAGGGACATTGTCTGCATGGGTATAGTAGCTATTCTTCCAGCACCGCTATGGAGGATGCCTTTTGATTTGGGAGTTGATGATCCGGTAAGGATAAATTTTCCCGGACCTTTTCTGGCATCTGCAGCAAATCTGACAGCATCCCAGATAGACGGAACTTCCTGCCACTCATCAATCAGCCGGGGTTGATCACCACCAAGAATCAAATCGGGACTTGCCTGAGCTTTTGTCAGGTTATTGAAATTATTTGCCGGATCTGCCAAGCTACAGAGACTGTTTGCATGAGCCATTGATGTCCATGTTTTTCCACACCATTTCGGCCCTTCAATACATACAGCACTAAAGATAGAGAGATATTCTTCAATTTTGGCATCAATAAGTCGCGGGAGATAATCATCGGGAGTCAGCATATCTGTCAATTTCCATCTGAATTTTTAAGGAGATAGTATGGATTTAATGTTTTGCACCAGTTTGATTTAATGTTTTGCACCAAATTGATTTAATGTTTTGCACCGTTTCGATTCCGGTGTGAAAAATAGAGACAGGTCGTTAAAAAAGAAGTTATGCTCTTCTCTTGAAGAGAAGGACGGCACCAAGGATACCGGCAAGACCTGCAGCAATGCCGAATCCCGGACTCTGCTGCGTAGAGGCTGGAGCAGATGCCTCGCCGAAGATTTCCGGATGCGTAATCTTGACCAGCTGCTGCAGTGCTTCGACGACACGCGGTCCGCCGCGGTCGAAGATATCCGCATCTATGACCGAGACCTTGTCGTTCTTTACCGCAGAAAGCGTGGACAGACGCGGTTCCGTAGAGAACGATTCACGAAGACTGTCATAGCCGGCCGTCCCCATGTCCGCTCCCGGATCCGTTACAATAATCTGCGGATCGGCAACCAGAAGTTTTTCGAGCGTCACCGCACTCCATCCCTCGACATCGGCAAAAGCATTGGCAGCACCGGCAAGTTCGAAGAGTTCGTTCTGGAACGTCTTCGATCCGGAGACATAGAACGGATCGACACTCATCGCATGCATGATGGTCGGTTTCGTCGTAGCACCCGCAAGCTTGTCGGTAATCTGTTTGATTCCCACTTTCATCTCGGTGACGACCTTGTCAGCTTCCGCACGGTTTCCCACCGCATCACCGATCATGGCTATGGAAGAATACACCGCATCGATGCTGTCCGGATTGACAACGATGACCGTGAGCCCCTGGTCACGCAGATACCGGATGGTGTCCTTTCCGTTGTTCGGATTCGCGAAAATGACCGTCGGTCCGTCGCTCAGCGCAATGATGCGTTCACGGTTAATCACCGAAAACTCGCCGATCTTTTCGACAGATTTTGCGGCTTCCGGATAATTGCAGTACGTGGTATCGCCGACCAGACGGTCTCCCGCACCGACCGCATAGATAATCTCCGTATTCGCCGGCGCAAGAGATATGATTTTAGTCGGATATTCAGTGATGGTTATCCGATCGCCGTTCGCATCGGTAACCGTAACCGGTGTCCATTCGGTGGCAGAAACCGCACCGGAGAACACTGCACAGACGGCAATGAATATAAGAAAACCTGATACTATCTTCTTCATGGATATAACACAGAATTATTTGTGTTAAATCTATTTAATTGTATATTCCTGAGAATCAGGCCGGAGGAATCTCTCCGCTGGATATCAGCGTTCCGGAGTCCGTATCAAAGAACATCCAGATGATGTATTTCCCTACCGGATTGAACTCGGTTGCCGGATCCGGTGCCGAGACAATGAGGCGATCCCCAAGCATGACGATAGAATCATGGGTCGTAGCGATATCCGAAGGATAACGAATAATCGAATCCGCAGGACTGTCTCGAGGTCTGAGGACTAGTTTCAGTTTCGATTTCTGGAATGGATCGCCAGCCATCATTTCAAAGACATAATGACCGGCATCATCGGTCATGAGATAATTTATCTCTGCATCTATCGGGGCCTCCTTCGCTGAAAACATCGAGGTAGCGGCAAGAGCAAAGACGCCGGCCAGAACGACTGTGATAATCAGAATGAGCATGACACCCACTACCGGAGACACGCCCGAATCCTGCGTGCGTGATGAAGCAATCATGACAGTGAAACCTCGGCATTGAGTCTGATCAGACGAAGACGTGTCGGCTGTGTTCCTTTCTGCAGCACCACTCCGTTGATCACCAGGGGATCGACACTCGAATCTAGGACATATTCGGTCTCGGACTCCCGGTCAACCGACATGCTGAGCTTGACATCCCCGTTGCCACTGACATACGGATTGCCCATCGTGAA
>DALTWN010000080.1 GCA_029987045.1 Methanocorpusculum sp. | reverse complement strand
CCCAAAGGGTTAGAAAAAAATTATGCTCTCCTTCTGAGAAGAAGAGCTGCACCTAGGACTCCAAGGAATCCTACAATACCGAACCCGGGAGTCGATGCCGTTGTTTCCTGGAACTGTGTATACTCGCCGTAAATTTCCGGATGACATATCTGAGACAGATAGGTGATAGCTTCGACGATTCTAGGACCACCACGGTCGATCAGATCTGCATGCATGATGTAGACCTGCCTATTCTTTACAGCGGACAATTCCCGAAGCCGCGGATCATTCTCAAAGTAGTTCTTGAGAACATCATCCGCATTGCCCCCCATCCCCATTCCATTATCGACAATGATAATGTCCGGATCGAGTGTGAGGAACTTTTCAATGGTCACAATACCCCACCCATCGACAAACGACGCGCCGTTGATACCGCCTGCTGCAGCGATCATTTCATCCTCAAACGTATGTGATCCGGATACCCAGAGCGGATCGGTCCAAAGACAGTGCACGACAACCGGTTTTTCCGCATCGGTAGGAAGTTTGCTCTGCAGAACCGCCAGATTGGATTTCATCATTGATACAAGAGAATCAGCCGCATCCTTGCACCCGACAGCTTCGCCGATGAGTTCAATCCCCCGGTACGATCCATCAAGTGAATCAGAATTCAGCGTAATCACATTGTATCCCAACTCCTTGATGTGATTGATCGTTTCAAGCCCGTTTCCATAATAGGCTATAATCAGATCAGGATCGAGCGATACGATCTTTTCCACATTCGGCGTTGAATATCCGCCGATGATCGGTTTCGTTGTGGCTTCTTCCGGATAATCACAGTATTCGGTAACCCCGACGACTCTGTCTCCGGCACCTACAGCGAACAGGATTTCCGTATTCGTCGGGGCTAGAGATATGATGCGTTCTGGCTTGGCATTGATTGAGACCGTGTATCCGAAATCATCAGTGATGGTTACCGGCGTCCACTCACTACCCGGCGAATAAACCGGTGCTGATGCAACTGGAGAAACCGTGGTTTTTTCTGCAACGGTTCCTCCGGCGATGTTGAACTTCTTTTCACCAGGAAGTATCGGATACGGATTTCCGCAGAGTGCAGCAACTGCACGTGCCGTCATTCCCGCCGGACTGTCCGTCAGACTTTCTGTATACCTGAATGACCCGTCGTCCTTCTGAAGAGACAGCATATAGTCGACTGGATTCTTTCCATTCTTCGTAACTGTCGACGGATCAATACCTGCAGCACAGAATGCCTGGAGTACCCATGCAGTCGATGCAAGGTTCGCAGAAGAGTAGTATCCGTAATTGAATCCGCCATTGTCTTCCTGGATACTGCGCAGGAATGCAATCGCCTTCTTGACCGGCTCGTCATTCGGCGACATGCCGGCTGCAATCATTGCCATAACTGCTGCTGCAGTGTTATCTGCATCACCTGCATCGCCATAGTCTTTACCATACGATCCAAACCCGCCGGTATCCAGCTGCTGTGACAGCAGCCAGGATAATGACGACGATGCATCTTCCCCTGCCGCGGTCAGACCAAAAATGGTCCAGTAGGTCGTATATACGTATTGCCCGCCTTTTCCATCAGCAGCAATCTTGCTTTTCAGTGCAGATACTGCATCGTATCCGCCGTAGGTACGCGGATCCGCTCCGCACGCGGCACAATAGGTGATCCATTTGGCGATTTCAGCGGTCCCATCACTGCGGGAATCACCCTCGAGAAGATAGGTGAGGAAGGTTTGGTCTCCTTTCACCCAGCGTCCGGAAAGCGGATCCTCTTCTGCAGCAACAATCGCATTCACCGTAAACCACGTGGGACTGATGCTACTTGAAAGCATATTCATTTCTACAATGCCGGCATCGTCATTCTGCTGCGCTGCAAGATAGTCAAGCCCATGGGCAATGGCAGTCTCCACTGCCGGAGAACTTGCCGCTGCAGGAACAGCAAGCACACAGAATGCAACAAGCAGCACTCCAATCAGTATGGCAGTTTTTTTCATCATGATTCCTCCTTCGGTTCTTTGTTCTTCTTCTGCGTCTTTTTCTGTCTGATAATCACAATCGAAACCGCTACAACCACTACCACTGCTGCGGCAATACCTACGATAAGCAGAACCGGAATACCTGCATCATTTTCCTGTGGTGCGAAAACAGTCTCATTTACTCCAGAAAGATTTTCAGCAGAAGTATTTTCCATAACTGAGGTGTTTTTCAGAGATACGGCCGCAACCGGTGTTGCAACACCCGTAAATGGATTCTGGGTTCCTTCCTCGATGGCAAGAACAACATAATATCCATCGAGATTGGTATATTCCACCTGCCAGCGATCATTGCCTAACGGATGTACCGGACAATTTCTCCATTTACCATTCCAGAACCATCCGACAACGGGTTCTTCTGTCTTGTTGACCGGCAATTCAAAGGTAAACGTACCGGGTTTTCCAACGGTAATCGCATACCCGTTGTTGCCGGTCACTACAAATGCGATTCCGAATCTCACGACATCGTCTGAAACGCGTACAAGCCGATTGTCTTCTGTGGTGAGTTTCGGCAGGGCCAGATTATACTTATCCAGGAACGAGAGATCAGCTTCCGTGATTTTCAGGTCAGCACCCTGTTTGAAGAAAGGAGACATCTCTTTTGAAAAGGTGATCTTGGTAAGATAGGCACAATCTTTCGTGTTGACAACAAAGGTTTCTCCAAGGCGATATTGATGAGAAACGACCGCATCATCTGCCGGTGAGGATAGTGCAATAGCTGCTCCGCAAAAGAGTCCTGCAATGAGGAGAAGCAGGATGAGAATCGGGAGTGATTTTTTCATAATCATAAAAAAAAAGATGTTGTTCAGCTCCTGCGTCCGAGAAGCAGTGCTGCACCAATCACTCCTGCAATTACCGCAAAGAGCGGCATGGGGGATTTCGGCTGTTCTGTCGGGGCAAACGTCGGCCTGACTGTCGGAACAGAAGTAGGTTCAACCGAGATGAACGGGTTTTCTTCACCGGCATTCAGCAGATACGAGACAAATGGTGAAAGACTTGTATATGCAACAATCCATTCGCCGCTTGCTCCTCCAGTTACGTCACAGCTCTCCCATTTTCCATTGGATTTCTGGTGACCGACAACCAGCGTCTTTCCGGCAGGAACTGTTTGTCTGAGGGTGAATGAACCTGGAGCTGAAACGGAAATCTCCTCACCATCGGCATTCAGGACTGAAATGTCAAAGACCCCGACGACATTCGCTGCATCTGCGCTCGATGGCAGTGCAAGTGCTGTTTCGGTTCCTTCGGTTACAACCAATACTGCATCCGGATGTTCCCGCACCACGGAAAGCGGCACCTGAACTTCCGTAATCTGTTCAATTATATCGAGCGTGACAATTCCATTCTCTGGAATGGAAGATACTTCATCAATGGTGTAGGGTGATGCAAGAACGATGTTCTTCCCTACTGTCTGATCCGGATTTATCAGCGGATTGGTCGGATCTTCCACGATTCCGCCACCGATACCGCTACCGGAACCGGAACCCGATTTCTGCATGGTGAAGGTCTTTCCGTTGCTTGCAAGTCTGAATACAATAGACTTCGGGCTGTCCTTAATCGCAGCAGCCATGTCTTTGCTGTAGTACCAGGTGAGAGTATCTCCCGGAGATAAGATTGCATTTCCGCAGGTTACCATGGGTACGGCCCCGTTAACAGCAAACATCCAGCCGTCGAGACCGCCATAGTATCCTTCTTTCATGCCATCAATCTCAGAGATGTAGCTTGGATTTCCGGTGAATGACAGGCCTGATGCATACAGAATACCGAATGCAGACAATGGATTGAGATTGGTGTATCCTCCATAGCTGAACGGTCCGGAAATGACAGGAATTCCCGGATTTACCGGATCTCCCCCACTACCGCCACCGCCGCCACCAGTGGTTGCAAAAGTAACAGTAAGTGTTACTGCTGATGCAGGCATGGTAAATGAGGTCCCACTAACAGGTACTGTTACACCACTATCTGCTTTGACCGTCAGTTTGTCAAACTTGTATCCGGAATCGGGAATTGCAGCAATGGTTACCGTATCGTCTGCCTGTGCTGTTTCTGCCGATACCGTATATGTTCCGTGTTCCGACGGAGTCTTGGTGATCGCATAATAGATGATCGGAGTCCCCGTAAATGCAAGAGCAATTTCCTGACTGGTTCCCTTCTGATACGAAGCTTTGTATGCAGTGTATCCGCAACCATTTACAAAGAAAGAGATTTCATCTCCGTTAGCTGTTCCGCTGACAAGAAACTTATCGTCCCAGGTTCCGGGACCACCGATTTTACCCGGTTCTGTTACCAAAAATGATGCGACCTTATTTCCATCGATGTATGCCCAGATTTCAGCACCTGCTGGCATTGGAGTGCCATTCGCAGTTACCGTCCCATAGAACTGCTCTGCAAGCTGCGGGGCATTCCCGACACTGCCTGCAGAGACAGGGACTGCAATAAATGCCAGACAAACCAGAACAATACAAACTACTGTTTTAATCTTCATCTCGTTCCCTCAGATAATCATCCCTTAAAAAAAGGGTTATAAGTATCCCGGAATTCCTTTGTCTTCATTAGAATACAGCCAGAGTCCAGAATACTGCGGAAGTTCTGTCGGGGCAGATGGATTCGGAGAGAATGTTGAATCGAACATACCTGTAGTCACATTCCAGACATGCGTTAATGCCCAGTCGACATTGGCAAATGCCGTTTCTGCAGACAGGACATTTGTACCGGAAACTCCTACTGAATTCCATCCTTCGTAGACATACTTACTTGCTGGAACAGAAGTCACATCTTTATCGAAGTAGACGTAAATATCCGTCGGACCGTTCGCATAAACCCAGTATCCGGTAAGCGGAGTGATCTGTGTATCTTTAGAAACCGGAATCCATTTTCCATTCTCTGCATCCCAGGTCATCGGAGTAAAGCCGGTTCCATCCACAGCAGCGAAGAAATCTTTCGCGGCCGGTTTTGCAAGCGATTTCGGAACAGAAATGAAGTTCCATCCGGATTGAAGATGGATGGATGCATCTGCAGGCGTTCCGACCGTAATGAGGACCTTGTAGTGCGTTCTAAGAGGGGTCCAGTATGAATCCATCTCATCATAGGTGTAGATTATTGTTGCTCCAGGGAGAATGACATCCGCAAAATCATATGGCTGAGTATCACCATTGTTTTCATAAGCAC
>DALTWN010000079.1 GCA_029987045.1 Methanocorpusculum sp. | reverse complement strand
TTCACTCGATTACGCCGTAGTCCGAGTGTATCAGCAGTTCGGTGATGCCGCGGCGGACGTGGTCTGCTGTCTGGTGTGCGGAAACACGTTCGATCGTGAATCCGTTGTAGAGGTTGTCGAAGAAGTTGTCGTCCGGATTGCAGATATGCGGGTCGCTGTTGGAGAGCAGGATCTTTCCGTTGCGCTGGACCACCCGGCGGGCATACCGGGCAAGATCGATCTGGCACGAATCGTCGAATCCGTCCCGCATCAGGTCGCCCGCGGACGGAAGCGGCAATGGACGGTACGGCGGGTCGCAGTAGACGAAGGTTCTGTCGGTGACCAGGTCCAGGGTCGTCTCGAACGACCGGCATCGGATATCCGTGTTCTGCAGCAGGTCGGCACAGGCACGGATATTGTCGAAATCGAGTTCCGATTCGGGACGTCGGGTGAAGGTACGCGGATTGTACGGCTGGTTGACGCAGTAGGTATTGAAGAAGAGAAGAAGGGCGGAGCGTTCCGTCGACGGCTTGAACAGGATGCTTTCGAGCCGTTTCTGCTGTTTGCGGTAATACTCGTCCTGTTCCGCGAACGAATCCTGCAGATAGTTTTCCTGCATCCGGACGAGATGGTCGATGAGGGTATCGGTATTGTCCCGTACATCAAGATAGAGTCCGATGAGCTGTTCGTTGGTATCCGAGATGCAGGTCTCCGTGAAATACGGAGCGATCTCGAAGAAGACCGCGCCGCCGCCGACGAACGGTTCGACGTACCGGGAACAGTCGGCAGGGATACGCCGCAGTATCTGCGGGAACAGCCGTGTCTTGCTTCCTGCCCATTTGATGAACGGTCTTGCCATGTATATACAACGTTGCATGGTGAACTAATTAAAATTGACTCAGTGGATACAGCAGCCTCTCTCCTCTCCGGCAGAACCAGACCGCCTCCTCATGGAAGGATATGTCAGATATATATACGAAGAATGTATACCATTAGTCTGTATGAATGTGAAAAAATTAGCGTTTGCGGGTGTTGTCGCCCTGGTCGTTCTCGGCTGTGTCCTTGCGGCCGGATGTACCTCGACACCCCAGACTTCCAGTGAGCCGATCGTCGGTACCTGGAGTCTTGACATGTCGAAGCTGGCGGATGCAACGTCGGCACTCGATTCCAAGTTCTCGGAAGAGATGGAGAAGAGCGGTGTCACCCTTGATGCCCTCAAGTCTTTCGCGGATGTGAAACTGAACCTGAATGCTGACGGATCCGGCAAGATGGTGATTTCCGCGCTGGGATTCACGGCACCCGAGATGTCGGTTCCTTGGAAGAAGACCGATGCCGGAACCTATGTCCTGACGCTTTTCGGTTCGGATGTCGAATTATCTCTTGATGACGCAAAGACCAAGCTTGCGGACAGTAGCAGTATCTTCTCCCTGAAGAAACAGGCATAACTCTTCTTCCGGAAGAGTCCTCTTTTTTTTTGAAATTTCTCGATTGTTCTGCAGGTACCCGCGTGACCCCCTGCACCCCTGCGCCACCTGAGCGACCATGCTTTGTATGATAACGGAGCAGTGCGAAGAGTATGGTATACGAGGTCAAAAAATCATGAATGATTCTAAATCAGATACTCAAATCTTCTGGGCATTCGGCGAAAAAAGCCGGTATGCCCATGCGTATTGCGGCAAGAAATCGCTCGAAGCGGGAATCACCCTGTGCGGCATCCGCTGTGTCCCGGTCCTTATCCTGAACGAATGGGATGTGACCGATGAACGGATGCGGGAAGCATCGTGTCCGCAGTGTCTCGAACGCCTGCCGTTCGCGCGGTTCATCACGCTCGGACCGATGACCGGCAGAAAGACCCGGCCGTCGCCGGACGACTGACTATTTTTCACCGGAACGGGACTGCCATCCGGCAAGAACCGTATCCACTTCCTTTTCGAATGTCTGCAGGGTGCATACCCGCAGTTCCTTCTGCATCCAGTCGGGCAGACCGGTGCGCAGTCTTCCCTGCAGATACCGCCAGTCGCCGAGGACCAGGATACCGGTCTCATCGGCGTTGCGGAGCACCCGTCCGAGCGACTGTACGGTCTTGTTCAGCGCCGGAAGAGAATACGCGATGAATTCTCCCCGTTCTCTGCTCAGCAGTTTTCCGCCGAACCATGCGTTCATCTTCTTCTGGTATCCGTCGAATATGCCGAGCGGGAACCCGGTGACGAACGCGGCTTTCAGCTGGTCGCCGCGGAAATCGATGCCTTCGAACCATTTGCCGCCGCAGACCGCGAACAGGATTCCGGATCTTCCCGTTTCCGGCAGACGGCGGAACTCTTCGATCATCTTCCGTGCGGTTGCCGGATCCTTCGGTTCGGCATACAGCGGTTTTTCGCAGCCGGCGCGGAACTTTTCTTCTGCTTTCGTCATTTCGCTGTACGAGGTGAAGAACACCGCGACGTTCCCGGGAATCCTGACGAATTTCCGGATGTATTCCAGCGTTCGTTCAGCCATATCGTTTCGCCGCGAAGAAAGCGAGGTCAGGTCGGCGGTCGCAAGGACCAGCCGGTTCTCCGGCGGGAATGCGTTGGGAACGCTGTGCAGGGAAACCGGGATATCGAGACCGAAATAGTACTGCTTGAATGATTCGAGGGGGGCGAGGGTTCCGCTGGCCATGACGGCGGAATGGAACAGCGGAATGATGTCCTGGATGGCTTCTCCCGGATCGAGATAGAGGATCTCGAACACCAGCCGGTCATGCATCGCGGAGAACCTGCTGACGACCTCGGTATCCAGATCCTCTTCGTCGGCCTCGGTCTTCGTGCTCCGTTCGATACAGAGATATTTTGCCGATTTCACCGTGATGGCGGACAGTTCGATGAGCAGGTTCTGCACGGTCATGAGAGCGAACGTGTCCTCTTTCAGGACATCGTGGATCGCCATGACGAACGCGAAATGGTTGTGCAGCAGCTGATAGATATCGTTCTCTTCCGGTTCTTTTCCGAGGATCTGCGTGAATATCTCGTCCGGCCGCAGTTCCCATTGGGAATGCTGGTCGGGACGTGACCGGTACGCGGCGAACAGTGCGGAAAATCCGGCGATGATCTTTGCGGATTCTTCCGTGCCGGGAACATCCCCCCATTTTCCATGGAAATACCGGTACTGTTTTTCGGCCGTGGCGAGCGTACGTTCCGACAGGGTCCGTTTATGAATGGATTTGAGGATCTCGCCGATATTGTGTGCTTCGTCGAGCAGGAGAACGACCTGTGATTCCTCGTTGCCGATATCGTTCATGAGAGCGTCCCGGACATCGTCGCGCAGAAGATAATGATAGTTCAGGATGATGACGTCGTCCGTCTTCAGGGCATCCCAGAGAAGCTGGTACGGGCAGTAGATGTCGGCGAATGCAAGGACCTCGTCCGGACGGATCAGCGTCGTCTGCAGGATCCGGATCTTCTCCTGGACCGACTGGATATTGTCGCCGCCGGTCCCGCTCAGCTTCGACTGGAGATAGCGTGCATAGTAGGGACAGATGTTGGAACCGCCTTTCATGAGTTTCCGGTATTCGTCTGTCTGCAGCGGATTTGTTGCATAGGAATACCGGTCGTGGATGTAATCGAAGAAATCGCGGGTGCCTTCCCGCAGGGTCTGGCATTTCCGGTACACGTTCCTGCCGAGGAACGGACACAGGTTCTGTTTGCCGTAGATGAACGAGAATTTCAGATGCGGGTCCTTTGCGATCCGGACATGTTCCAGTTCGTTCTGGAAGATCGTCAGCTGGGAATTCGACCGGACCGCGATCAGGATCTTTCTGCCTTTCGCGGCGGCAATCAGCGGAACAACCAGACTCGATTTTCCCGATCCCGTCGGTGCATCGATCATCAGGATCTTCCGGTCCAGGGCCGTGCGGAACGCTGCATCCAGCATATCCCGCTGGCCGGGGCGGTATGACCGGTACGGAAACAGTTCGTCGATGGTACGAAGCGGTTTCGTATCGAATTCCGGTGTCTGCCGATGGTCCTGTTCCGTTCCCATAAGTAACAGATAATGGAACGTCCTGCTATTTAAAGCGTACAAGGAATCCGGTCTCCGGCGCGTCTGCGGCAACCCACCGGTATTGTCCGAAACGGAATCAGGGGGCTGTTTTTCACCCCCCCTCCAAAACCCCTTGCCGGTGGCTCGGTTCGGCAGGTCAGGGGCACTTCCACGGGTTTGTGGAAGTGCCTCGTATCTCAAAATTTCTCTATTTTTTCTTCGTAATCGTGAAAAATCAAAGATAAAATCGTCGTTTTATCTTCTGAAAAAGTCCGAAAAAATGACACGAAAAAACGTAATCCGGGGCACTTCCACGGCACATGGTAGGGGGTTTATATCCCAGTTTTTTTAATCAGTAGAAGTGATGTCCATGACACAAAAGCAGATTCCACAGAAAAGAAAGATGTCGATTGCAGAACAAATGCCGGAATATGCCCACTGGCTCCGCACGGTACAGCATACGGGACCGTCCATGCTGTCCTGGTATATCTCGCCGATTCTGAAGATGCAGACGGCGGGTATCACGGACGAGGATATCTGCAGCGTTGCCGATATCGATTTGCTGCTGATACGGGCATGTCATGTCCAGAGCATCTGGGATATCGGGACCAGCAAACGCCGGACGTATCTGCGCAATATCATCCGCATGTACCGGTCATACCTCCAGCGTCGTGAAAACGATGCGGAAAAGGAGACGCATGACAGTGTCCGGACGCAATGAGGCGGTTCTGCCTCCAGGGTGCAGGAACATGCGTATGGGAGAACGGATCATGAAAATACGGTACAGAGACCGGAGTGGTAGGTAGATGCCGACATACAAGGCCAGACAGTTCGATGCGGTGAAGATCCAGGAGATCGTCCGCGTCCACCCGCACATGTCGTATATGATCGGAATGAAGGAAGACTGGGATATGATGCATGCGGAACTGACGGATCTCGATACTCCCGCCGTCGGCAACGTCCGGTCTTCCTGGTGGGACACGCCGATACTGCGGATCTATGATTCAAACGGTGCACTGATCAGCGAGATGGAGGTATGGAAAGAGATCGAGTATCAGGACACGGCGGAACATCACCGGATGTACGAAGAACTGCTCGCGGACTGGAGACGACAGAAATCGGAAGAACAGAACCGTGGTGCAGGAAATGATACTGAAAAGAACTGAAAAAAACAAGAAATGGGGCAGCCCAGATTCGAACTGGGGTCAAAGCGTCCCAAACGCTCTAGGAT
>DALTWN010000078.1 GCA_029987045.1 Methanocorpusculum sp. | reverse complement strand
CTTTTGCCGCATCATCAGGGATTTCCGCATTGAGGACGATGGGTTTTCCGGGATATTGTTTCATCAGATGGTCACGGATGATTTCTGAGCCGAATCCCTGTGAACGAAGTTTTGGATTCACGGCAAAGAAATAGAGAAAGAGAAACTGTTCCGTTTCAATCGTATAGGTGAATCCGACGAACGTTTCTTCTGCATAGTATGCAGTGACCGATGCTCCCTTTGTATGAATCGATGCCTGAAAATAGTCTTCTGGAATCTGTTCAATCGGTGGAAATGCTATATGGTAGAGGGACAGAAAATCCTCGTACTCTTTTGAGTTGTCTTTGACTTTGATGGCAGATAGAGGCATAGGTTCATCCGGATACAGGAGGCTTCAGCGAGTCCGAGCGCTTTGCTTTTCCTTCCTAACGATTGACATTCGAAGTTATCTTGAAGTCTTCAGGCGTGTAATGATCTCATCATTGTTCATCATGCACCCCCTGCCGCACTGCAGGATACCGCATCACGAAGAGCGATGGAGAGGAAACGGTCTCCGCTCCATTCCAAAGAAACAAGATCAATCTTACGCCCGAACAGCGACGTGAGATGCTCATGGAGTCTGAAGAGATTATGATAAGTCTCGAAGGCCGGTTCAAAGGAGTAGAGCAGATCAATATCACTGTCTGAGGTATCCTCTCCTCTGCTGACAGAACCAAACAGATGAAGCTCGCGAATTCCGAACTCTTTTGCCAGATATGGATATTCAGCAGTGAGCCGTTCGATTACTTCTTGTCTGATGGTCATTAATAGGTAATTATTACTCGTGAATACTTGAGTGTTTCTCTTGCAGAGTGCTGCACTCCCTACATCTGCTCTCTGACTATCTCTGAGGCTCATGCAAGACGTATTCTGCGGATATGGTATTTGGATAGTTTAGTTTTACAGATGATATCTTTTTTCGTCCACTTGAATCCAAGAAACAAACAAAAAACCAAAAGAATGCTGCGCGAGGGATCCGAACCCCCGATCTCGGGATTATGAGTCCCGCGCCCTAACCAGCTAGGCCAGCGCAGCAGTACTCTTCCTGACCATATGGTCGTAGGAATTGCATAATTAAAAGGTTGTTTATAAATAAATATGTTGCGGATATCTCCTGAAGATACCCGTTCAGTGTTTTTCGGTCTGTTTCTTGGCGGTAAGTGCACTTATGTATGCAGATACTGCTGCGGTGACCGCAACGGTCTTGTCTTTTCCTGTTTTCAGGGAAGCCGCAAGCTGATGCATGCGGACGTCGCTTTCCCGCATGTATGCCGGCAGCGATTTGATGACCGACGGTTCGGAAAGGAAATGCGTGTGGGTGTTTCCTGCAATGAATTCCGGATTGTTCATGACTGCATAATGCAGCGGCAGCGTCGTCTTGACACCGAGAATGACATATTCCATCAGTGCACGGCGCATCCGTGCGATGGTCTCTTCACGTGTCATGGCAGAGGCACAGAGCTTTGCAATCATGGAATCATAGTGCGGCGGAATCGAGTATCCGGTGTGGATACCGCTGTCGATACGGATACCCGGCCCTCCCGGCGAACGGTAGTGGGTGATCTTGCCGGCATCCGCTCTGAAATCGTTGAGCGAATCCTCGGCATTGATACGGCATTCGATTGCATGGCCTCTGCAGGTGACCTGATCCTGGGTGACCGGAAGCGGTTGGCCTGCCGCGACCTTGATCTGCATCCGGACCATGTCCATTCCGGTAATCAGTTCGGTAACGGTGTGTTCGACCTGCAGACGGGTGTTCATTTCCATGAAATAATAGTTGCCGTTATCGTAGAGGAATTCGACCGTACCTGCGTTTTCGTATCCGCAGGTCTTTGCGACGGTGATTGCGGACTGGGTCATCCGTTCCCGCAGTTCGGGGGTCATGATCGGGCATGGCGCCTCTTCGATGAGTTTCTGGTGCCGGCGCTGGATGGAACATTCACGCTCGAACATGTGGATGACGTCGCCCTGGGAATCGGCAAAGACCTGGACTTCGATATGCCGCGGTTTTGCCAGGTACTTTTCGATGAATACCGTCGGATCGCCGAATGCAGAGGCGGCGATACGGCTGGATTTTTCAACCGCTTCATCGAGTTCCGCTTCATTGTTGACGACCGTCATGCCGATACCGCCGCCGCCGGCGGATGCTTTCACAATGACCGGATACCCGATCTTTTCAGCGAATTCCTTTGCTTCCGCGTGCGTGGTGGATTTGGTCCAGGGAAGAACCGGAACGCCCGCATCGAACATTGCCTGTTTCGATCCGAGTTTGGATCCCATCATGCGGATGGTCTGTTCAGACGGACCGATATAGGTGAACCCCGCCTTCTTGACCGCTCCCGAGAACTCCGGTTTTTCCGCCAGGAATCCGTATCCCGGATGGATTGCATCGGCTCCGGCCATTTCGGCGACTTCCAGGATGCGGTCCATGTTCAGGTAACTTTTTGCCGGATGTGCCTGACCGATAAGGAACGCTTCGTCTGCATACTTGACATGCAGTGCGTTTTCGTCGGCTTCGGAATAGACCGCGACGGTCTCGATACCCATTTCACGGCATGCCCGCATGACGCGGATGGCAATCTCGCCGCGATTGGCTATCAGGACCTTGTCGAAACACCGGTCTTTGTTCTTCATGTTACTTGACCACCACAAGAACGTCGCCGTTTGCAACGACTGCACCGCTCTCGACGAAGATTTCGGTAACCGTTCCGTCACGTGGACTGACAACTGGATTCTCCATCTTCATTGCTTCGATCACGAGAAGCGTATCGCCTGCAGAGACCTTCTGGCCGGCCTGGACCTTGATGTCGAGGACCATGCCCTGGATACTGCTCTTGACACCGCCTTCGACGTCACCGCGTGCACGGACCGGTTTGTTGTCCTCTTCGTCGAGGACGGCTTCTCCTTCGACCGACAGGATTCTGACGGCGTAGACTTCACCGTCGACTTCGACTTCCATGGACCGCGGAATATCGTAGTCGATGTCTGCCGGTGCGGCTTTTGCCGGTGCGGGAATGACTTCCGGTTTTGCCTCTCCCTTGAGGAATGCCGGTGCAATTGCCGGATAGAGGATGTACGTGAGGACATCCTCCTCTTTCTTGATAAGGCCCTGAGCGGTCGCATCGGCTTTCATCTTTTCATAGATGGGTTCCAGGGTATCTGCCGGACGGCAGGTAATGCGTTTTTCGTCGCCGATGATGGATTTGACGAATGCTGCATCCATCTCCTTCGGACTCTTGCCGTAAAGACCCTTGAGATAATCACGAACTTCGTTGGTGACTGTTCCGTAGCGGTTTCCGGTCAGGACATTCAGTACCGACTGTGTTCCGACAATCTGTGATGTCGGGGTGACGAGCGGCGGGTAACCGAGTTCTGCTCTGACCTTCGGCAGCTCTTCAAGAACGGCATCGAACTTGTCGAGGGCATTCTGTTCCTTGAGCTGGGAAACCAGGTTCGAGATCATACCGCCCGGCAGCTGGTAGACCAGTACATCGGAATCGATCCTGACGGAAATCGGGTTGATGAGGGTATCGTATTTTCCTCTGATCTTGACCGCTTCGTTCTTGGCGGCTCTGAGGGTCGTCAGAGAGATTCCGGTGTCGCGCTTGGTTCCTGCAAGCGATGCGACGATCGATTCCGTTGCCGGCTGGCTGGTTCCTCCGGCGAACGGGGACAGTGCGGTATCGAGGATATCGACACCGGCTTCGATGGCTGCCTGGTAGCTCATCGGTGCAATGCCGGATGTCGAGTGGGTGTGCAGATCGACCGGGATATCGATGCGCTTCTTGATTGCGGTAATCAGTTCGCGGGCGGTTTCCGGCATGATGAGACCTGCCATGTCCTTGATGCAGATCGAGTTGCAGCCGCGGGAATAGAGTTCTTCCGCGAAATCCGCGAATTTGCTGATGCTGTGGACAGGGCTGGTAGTATAGGATATTGTGCCCTGCAGATGGCATCCGTTGTCGAGAACGGCTTTCATCGACCGTTCCATGTTCCTGATATCATTGAGAGCATCAAAGATTCTGAAGACGCCTACGCCGTTCTTTGCGGCGGCTGCGACGAATGCATCGACGACGTCGTCCGGATAATGACGGTATCCGACGAGGTTCTGGCCGCGAAGCAGCATCTGGATAGGTGTCTTGACGAATATTTCTTTCAGTTTACGCAGACGGTCCCACGGGTCGTCGTTGAGGTAGCGGATACAGGTATCGAAGGTAGCTCCTCCCCATGCCTCGACGGACCAGAATCCTGCCTTGTCCATTTCGCGGGCAAGAGGAATCATGTCAGCAGTCCGCATACGGGTCGCGGCGAGCGACTGGTGTGCGTCTCTGAGCGTCGTATCGGTAATCTTGAGTTTTGTCATTATTGCATCACCTTTTGTTCTTTTCAGTGAATGTGAATAGTACTTAAATTTTGGACGTTCTAGGTAAAAAAGAAGACTATGCAGGCTGATTTTTCGATTCAGTCGGTATTTGCGTTTATTTTCGGAAAAAAAGATATGTTTCTGGGTTTTTCCCATCCGGGAACTGGAAAATTCAGCGTTTCCAGAAGGGTTTTTCTGCCTGTTGCTGCAGATATTTTTCGAGTTCTCCCACCTGATCCCAGAGGGTGTGGCACTCTTTCTTGAGTGCGGCGACATCGGCAGAGAGCGTGGTGATGGCATCCAGGATCTTCCTGAGATTTTCTTCGCCGCCGTCACGGATGGCAGCCGAGCGCTGGTCCATGGCAGCAATCTTCTGTTCGAGTCCGCGGACGGCAAGCAGGATCTCTTCCTCGACCTCGGTCTTCGGTTCTTCTTTCGGTAGTTTCTGGACACGTGCCGGGCGTTCGATTGCCGGTTTGTTTTCGATACCGAACCGTTTCATTTCTTCCGCGGCACGTTCCTCGAGGGATTTTCCGCCGCGAATGGCAGGGACAATGACTTCATGGCAGCATCCCTGTTTCTGCAGATCGGCAATCTTGCGGAACCGGTCGACGATATTGTCATCATACACCTTGATTCTGCCGATGGTCTTTCCCGGCAGGATTTCTTCGTATTCCTTGGCTATCTCCCGCAGGACATCGACCGGAACCCCGATGAGTTCGGAAATGGCACTGACGCTTTTCGGTTTATTGTCTGCTGTCTCGCTTGCAGTCATGGTATATGCAGGAATATTGGGTGCGGAAGATGATTAAGGAATAGTATCTGTGCGGAAATCATGCGGTTAAAAAATCACAGATATCGAGTGGAGAACAGCAATATGCAGG
>DALTWN010000077.1 GCA_029987045.1 Methanocorpusculum sp. | reverse complement strand
ACCCCCGACGTTCGGATTAAGAGTCCGACGCTATGCCTGACTAAGCCACGGGCCCACAACTCTTGTACTTTGTGACATATTAAATGGGATTCATTTGTATATATATGTTTTGAAATGTTCTCTTGGAATGGAGTCGTGGTGTGCTCCTTTTATAGTAGTACACAACCAAATAATGGGTATGGCTAAAAAGAAAGCGGATCAGACTGAGTTGCTGGGAAAACCGGTGAAGGAAGATGCTCCGGAGGTAAAAGAAGCAGCCGCTCCGGTTTCAACCCAGTCGAAAGTGTCAATCACGCCGTTGCCGCACACTCCCAAGAAAATAAAATATGTCATACTTGGTTGCGGCAGTATTGGTTCCAATATCATAGAAGAATTAAGTGAATCGGACGAGAATCTGCTGATTATCGATAAGAACGAGACCCGTCTCCAGGATCTGCGTGATCACCGGCATCAGGTAATGCAGGGAGATATGACCGATTCCAATCTCTATACCGCCATGCCGGAGCCGGAGGTTGCTTTTGTTCTTTCATCGGATACCACGGCGAACCTTGCAGCAGTCCGTAATCTCCATACTATATATCCGCAGACAAGTATTATTGCCAGATCGGTGGATCCGTTTTCGACGGATGAACTGGCAGATAACGGTGCGGATGTCGTCCTCTATCCGCAGACGGTATTTGCCCGGTCGGCTCTCAACCATATGGCGACACTCCGTTCTTCCCGGAACGCCCAGCGTCTGCATCACCTGATTTCCAAATGGACAGGTACGCTTGGTATTATCACCCATAAGAATCCGGATCCGGATGCGATTTCTTCTGCTATGGCTCTTGCGGAAATTGCGAATGATGCGTCGAACGGGAAACTGCAGTGCAAAATCCTCTATGAAGGAAATGTCGGTCACCAGGAAAACCGTGCGTTTGTCAATATGCTGGAAATCAAGATGGAACGGTTGACCCCCGAACTCCTTGCCGGATGTGAGCATTTGGCACTGGTCGACTGTCCGGGTGCAGGACAGAACAATGATCTTCCGCTGGATACGCCTATCCAGATCATCATCGATCATCATAGTCAGGAAGGCATTGAACGCGTCGTTCAGCCGCTGTTCCAGGATATCCGCCCGGAAGCAGGTGCGACCTCCTCTATCATGACGCAATATATCCAGGAACTCTATCTTCCGCTGAGCACGAAGGTTGCAACTGCTCTCTTCCATGGTATCCGTTCGGATACCAATGAGTTCCAGCGCAATGTCCACCCGCAGGATCTGCACAATGCTGCATATCTCCTGCCGTTTACCGACAAGGCTCTGCTTGAAATTATCATGACGCCGTCCATCTCGAAGGAGACGCTTGATATCATCGGAAAAGCCATCCTTAATGCCGAAGTAAAGCAGGGATACCTCTTTTCGAATGTCGGGTATGTGCGGAACCGGGATGCTTTGCCGCAGGCCGCAGATCAGCTCCTGAACCTGGAAGGAGTCAATACTGCACTGGTATATGGTATTACTGATACGACTATTATCTGCTCTGGCAGAAACCGGGATGTCAGACTGCATCTGGGTGATGTCATGAAAGAGGCATTTTCGCATATTCCTGGCGCATCTGCAGGCGGACATGCCACCATGGCGGCACTTTCCATTCCATTGGCGGCATTCTCTCTGGCGAAAGACAAGGATATGCTTCTTGATATGATTGCAAAACCGGCAATGGCCTACTTCGAGAAGACTGTCGGTATCAAGGATGAAACCGAACCTGACGTCAAATCCTGAGACTGCGTATGGACTTTACTGAATGGGAACCGTATTACACGCGGATTCTTGCATATTTCGGATTTTCCCGGGAAGATGACGAGGCGTCGGCACGGATTCTCTCAGAGATTCTGCCACGCGATGACATAGATCTTCTTAAGAACCGGATTGCACAGCGCCCGGTGATTGTTGCCGGCAATGCTCCCTCGCTTTCCCGTGATATTGCAGCAGTTTCGTTTGACGGGGCATGCTGTATTGCGGCCGATGCCGCTGCCCGCGTTCTCTGTCAGCATGGAATAATCCCCGATATTGTTTTTACGGATCTGGATGGTCTTGACGATGATATTCTCGCCATCAATGCCAAAGGCACACTGCTGGTCGTTCATGCTCACGGAGACAATATTCCGCTTGTGAAATCATGGGTGCCGAAGATTACCGGCCCGGTCGTTGGAACCACGCAGTCACGGCCGTTGCAGAACGTCTATAATTTCGGCGGATTTTCAGATGGCGACCGCTGTGTGTTTGCGGCCCATGAATTCGGTGCGGCTTCGGTGACGCTTATTGGGTTTGATCTCGATGATAGGTCGGTTGATCCGGTCAAGCACGGGAAACTCCAGATCGCCCGTAAACTTCTGCATCTTCTCGGCCATGATATCTGATACGATTATCATTGACGGATATGTCGATGAACCGGCATGTCTTGGAGTTCCTCCGTACATTTCTCCCTATATCCGGACTGTGGCGGGAGTACTGAAGGAATTCGGTCATACGCCGGCATATGTGACCATCGATCAGCTGCGTAAGGATCCTCTGCGGATTCCCGAACTGGCACAGGCATCGCTTGTTGTCATGATTGCCGGAACCACGGTGCCGGGAAAATATCTGGCAGGAACACCGGCGACTCTGACGGAAATCCAGCAGTTGGGAACAGTATTTTCCTCGTCGACCGCTGCATACCTGGGCGGGCCGATTGCGTTCGGATATTCGGGAGAAGGCGGAAAAAAAGCGGTAATGCCTGCCGCAGTCGGGTGGACCGCACTCTTGGATGGAGATCCGGCAGCTGCTCTGTATTCCGTTCTTTCCGGCGGAGAACCTCGCGGCCATCTGTCTTATCAGGAGTATGACCGCTTTGCGGCATGCGGTGCAGATATCATTGTCCAGCATCCGTTCTATCCGTATGTCATGCTGGAACTTGAGACCGCGAAAGGATGTTCCAGAAGCATTACCGGCGGCTGTGCATTCTGTACCGAACCGTTCTACGGTATGCCGCGGCATCGTGAGCTGTCCGGGATCTTTGCAGAAACGGCGGCGCTCTATCAGGCGGGAGCTCGTCATTTCCGGCTTGGCAGACAGCCGGATCTGCTGACCTATGGTGTGTCCGGCGCAGAGTTTCCCAAACCGGATCCGGAAAAACTGCAGAAACTGTTTGCCGGCATTCGTACTGCGGCTCCGGAACTGAAGACTCTGCATATCGACAATGTGAATCCGGGAACGATTGCGCATCATGAAGATGCAGCGCGGGAAGCACTGCAGGCAATCGTCGACGGGCATACTGCAGGTGACACTGCAGCGTTCGGTGTCGAATCGGTCGACCCGGCAGTCATAAAGGCGAATAATCTGAAAGGGTCTCCTGACGATATCTTCCGGGCGGTCGAGATTGTCAATGAAGTGGGCGGTGTCCGACGCAACGGTATTCCGGAACTTCTACCCGGTCTCAATTTCATCGCGGGTCTTGCGGGGGAAACCCCGGAAACCTTTGTTCTGAACCGGGCGTTTCTGCAGAAGATTCTTGATGCCGGTTTGCTGGTACGCCGTGTCAATATCCGCCAGCTTATGCCGTTCGAAGGAACACGCGCCTATACCGACAACACGCTGGGAAAACATGACCGGGAATTCCATGCGTTCAAGAACGATGTGCGTGAGACGTTCGATACCCCGATGCTGGAAAAGGTGTTTCCGCTCGGAACCGTTTTTGATGATGTCCAGGTTGAAGTATCCGGTCAGATATCTTTCGGCAGGCAGATGGGCACGTATCCGGTACTGGTAGGCATTCCGGAAAAGATTCCAGAAGGGACTGTACTGCAGACCTCGGTCGTCGCGTATGGCCAGCGATCGATGACTGCCCTGCCGTATCCGATTCGTATCAATCATCTCTCGATTGCGGCACTCAAATGGATACCGGGAATTTCCGCGAAATCAGCTACGAAACTGGTTACAAAAATGCCGTTCAGATCAGCGGATGAATTTTTAAAAGCAGCGCCGGATGCACGTGCACTGGTGCCTTACATGGATTTTTCCTGATACGCTTGCCTACTGACAGAATGCCGATAATCTCAGTTGCTGCGTTTTTCCGAGAGACAGATAGGGAAGAGCACGTTTTATGATAACGCCGCATGACGAAAGAGCCTGCGGATTTCGGATGTCTTTCTGCTCACGCATGGTCAGTATGTTGGTTGCAGATACCGGGCCGATTCCCGGTACGCGGATCAGTTCTTCATAGGTGGCATCAGTCGGATTGACCGGTGGCAGTGTCTGTGCCAGCAGAATCTTCGGATCGGTATTCTTCAGCATACCGTCTGCATCGAAAAGCGGTTCTGTTTCCCTTCGGGTATATCCATACACGCGTAACAGTGCATCGGTCTGGTACCAGCGGTTCGCCCGCCAGAGCGGTGTGTTTTCATGATGTTCGAGCGGCGTATCTGCAATCGCCTGGAACGCGGAATAATAGACTCGTGCGGGGCTGTATTTTTCGTAGCTTGTCATCACGGTCCGGAAGATATCTTTGTCGGTTTCCTCTGCGGCTCCCACGACGAACTGGGTTGAATGCTTGTGCGGCATGATTTCAGACAGCCACTGATGCCGGCGCAGAAGATCCGATTCGAAGGTTTTGACGGTTGCAAGTTCTGCCAGATGGCTTGCGTCTGCTGCTTCGAGATTGATGCTGAGACGTGTCGCATAGCGTGCAAGTTCGGTGATATCCGAGCGTTCTGCTCCCGGTAATACTTTCAAATGCAGATATCCGTTGAATCCCGATGCGCGGATAAGCCGAGCGGTCTCGGTGATCTGTTCCATACCAAGATCGGTATCGCCGCGGGGAATGCCGGTACTCAGCAGAAGTCCTCCGAACCTCCCCTCTCTATTAAGTTCCAGGAACGCGTGCGCCGCTTCTTCCGGTGTGAAATTGATGCCGTTCTTTTTGGTACAGATTTCACAGTAGGCACAGTCGAACGAACAGGTGCCATTGAGAAGAAGTTTGAGTATCTTGCAGTGCGATGAAGATGTACTGCATCGTCCCGTCTGGTCAAAGAAGGGATTCTGAACGACGCGTTCGATTTTCTGCATGAGTTCCGACATGAGAGTGACACTGATATGAAAATGAAAAAATTGGTTGGGGTGTTTTTTGGGTTAGAAACAACTACGTCAGGCAGCAACTTGGGTTGCTACGGTGACGAATACATCATTTTCTGGAACTGTCATAATTACTGTGTCTTTTTTGATGAGCTCAACAAGTGATTCTGTTCTTTTTAGGTTGAGGATTTCCATG
>DALTWN010000076.1 GCA_029987045.1 Methanocorpusculum sp. | reverse complement strand
ACGTGAACCATTATCGCCGTCGGACTGGCAGCGTCTGTTTCGGGAAGCGGATTCGCTTGGAATCTCGTTTATTCTGCTGACCGGTGGTGAGCCGATGATGAACCCTGAAATCATCCGGACTGCCGCTGCGGAGAAGAATCTCATCTTTCCTGTCTTTACTAACGGCACGCTGCTTGATGTATCGATGGTCGAACTGTTTGATGCATCGCGGAATCTGGTGCCGGTATTCAGTCTTGAAGGCGGCAGAGAAACAACCGATGAACGCCGTGGGCAGGGAGTATTTGATGCAATCATGGCTACGGCATGCGGACTGAGAAAGAAAGGAATTCTCTTCGGAATGAGTATCACGGTCAGTACCGGAAACATCCATGAAGTCACGTCTCCTGCATTCCTGAAGATGCTGGAAGATAGCGGAGTGGCGGTTGTTTTCCTGATCGAATATACCGCGACTGCGGAACATGACAGGCACCTGGAACTGACAGCTGATGAGAGAAATCTGCTTGCTGACTGTCTCGCTGAAGCCCGCAAGAGATATCGGTCTGTCTGGTTCCTTTCTTTTCCGGGAGATGAAGAATACATGGGTGGATGTCTTGCTGCCGGCAGGGGTTTTTTCCATATCAATCCGTATGGGGATGCCGAACCGTGTCCGTTTTCACCGGTATCCGATTGCAATCTCAGGACCGCAACACTCCGTGATGCCCTGCAGTCGCCGCTGTTCTACCGTATGAACGAAGCAGGATTTCTCTCGGTTTCCCATGACGGCGGGTGTGCTCTTGCCGGTAGACAGGAAGAAATCGAAAAACTCCTGAAATAATTGTTCGAATGCGGGGATTTTTCTCTATATTTGAGAATACAGAATAAATCCTATATAGTATCCGCGCCAATTATGCAGGTATGACAAAAGTTATTGGTATTGTCGGATCAGCACGCAAAGGAAACGGACTTGCACTGACGAAAGCGGCACTTGCAGGTGCTGCAGAAGCAGGAGCGGAAACTGAACTCATTCGTCTTGCCGACCTTCAGATCAAACCCTGTCTGGACTGCGGATACTGCAAGCAGCCGGGCAACAAATACTGTATCCAGAAAGATGGCATGCAGGGAATCTTCGAAAAGATCGAAGCAGCAGACGGTATCATTTTCAGTTCTCCGGTCTACTTCGGCCGTGCAAGTGCACTCTTCCTTGCATTCATTGACCGTATGTATGCAATGGTCAACCCGGACTTCTCATCCAAACTTCCGAAAGACAAGAAATTCGGAACCATCGTCACTATCGGCAGCATGGGTGAAGATGTAGCCGCAGGATTACATGAAACCAATGCTCAGATCTTCGGCGGCATGTTCGGCTGGAAGGACTGCGGCATGTTTTGGAAGAACATGATGCATGAAAAGGACGCAGCAGAAAAGAATCCGGATTTCATTGCAGAAGCAAAAGCATTCGGCAAGAAATTTGTCTGAACAAAAATCTGTTCTAATACATCCCCCTCTATTTTTTGCAAGAATAATCAGCCAACTGAGACGGTTTCTGAAATTCAACCAGTTTTCTCAAAAGGAGTGTATTTTTCTAAAAAGATACACTGTAGGATAGCTATGTTAAGGAATAGCTGAATAGTTACGAAATATTATTATAATGTGTCTCTCTACATGTAAAAGAATGACAACAATCCCGGATCTTGTGGAAAAACAGAAGACCTTTTTTCATACAGGGGCCACTCTTCCCGTTGAATATCGCATATCTGCTCTGAAGAAAATCGGTGATGCTATTTTACGCTATGAACCTGAAATATTGAACGCTCTAAAAACAGATCTCAAGAAATCGGCTACAGAAGCTTATATGTGTGAAGTAGGGCTGATAAAAAGTGAACTTCGCTTCATGCAGAAGAAAATCCGTTCTTTTGCACGTGATGTCAAAGTAAAAACACCGCTGGTCTCATTCCCGGGAAAAAGTTATGTCCGTCCGATGCCCTATGGCGTTGTGCTCATCATGAGCCCCTGGAACTATCCGTTCCTTCTTACGCTCGGACCACTTGTTGATGCTCTTGCAGCAGGAAATACGGCAATAATAAAACCAAGCGCGTATTCTCCTGCTTCCTCCGCTCTTCTGAAAAAAATTATTGAGGATATTTTCTCACCGGAATATGTTGCTGTTATTACGGGAGGGCGAGATGAAAATGCCCAACTTCTTGATGAGAAATACGATTATATCTTCTTTACGGGAAGTACCTCCGTTGCAAAAGTCGTTCTCGAACGTGCTGCGGTTCATGTAACTCCGGTCACCCTTGAACTTGGCGGAAAAAGTCCCTGTATCATAGATAAGAGTGCAGATATTCCACTGACGGCACGTCGTATTGTTTTCGGGAAACTCATTAACTGCGGTCAGACCTGTATTGCTCCGGATTATGTTCTCTGCGACTCTTCCGTCCATGATGCCTTGATCAAATCATTAAAGGAAGAAATCGAAAGGCAGTATGGTTCTTCTCCTTTGGAAAATCCGGACTATGGAAAGATCATCAATGAAAAACACTTCGACCGTATTCTGAAACTCATTGATTCCGCCAAAGTTGTGTATGGAGGAACATCAAACCGTGCAACGCTGCAGATAGAACCGACGATTCTTGATAATGTTACCTTTGATGATGCGGTAATGAAAGAGGAGATATTCGGTCCGATTATTCCGGTTATTTCGGTATCTTCTGTTGATGAAGCTATTGAAATCGTTACTTCCCGTCCGAAACCGCTTGCACTATATGCCTTCAGTCAGCATGCATCCGTAACCGACCGCATAATGACCGTTTGCAGTTTCGGTGGAGGATGTATAAACGATACTATCATGCATATCAGTACCAGTGCGATGGGATTCGGAGGCGTAGGGGAGAGTGGTATGGGTTCCTATCATGGACGCCGCGGATTTGAAACATTCTCACACAGAAAAAGTATTGTAGATAGAAAATCCCTGGATCTTTCCCTCAGATATCAACCCTACTCGGAAAAGAAATCACAAACGATTCACCGTTTCCTTAAATAATTCATACAAATCACATTTTTGCGTATACTGTTTTTCACCAGTTTTGACATTCGCTGGATTCGGAGTGAAATCGTCCGGAATAGTTACCATCAGTTTTTAGTGCCCGCAGGTACTGCATGACGAACTCATACGTAGTGCCCGTTCGGTAACCTGTGCCATCTGCAGTTCAAGATCGGCGACACGCTGTTTCAGTGCTGCATTCTCGTCTTCCAGTCTGCTGATCCGTGATTCGAGGTCTGATGCCATGCCCTAGTATTCGTCCGCTTCTTTAATTAACTCTGCGAATGAGACAGACGTTTTTCTTTGAAATAGCCGGCAAGCGTCGGTAGGGCAATGCCGAAGAAGAGCAGGATGACACCGACCCACTGCAGGAAGGTAACCGCTTCGGAAATAATGATGACTGCGCAGATGATCGATGCCGGAAGTTCCGATGAACTGAGGATAGTGGTGAGTTGCGGCGGGACTTTCGGCGAGGCGATGGCGAACAGGAAATTCGGCATGGCACATCCGAGACTGCCGAGAACAAGACCGTAGACCCACAATCCTTCGCCGATAAGCGTCTCGGAAATGAACTGCGGCGTGAAGAAGAACGGGGTGAAGATAATCGAGAGGAATACGACTGCGATACTCAGGAGAATCAGACTGCGGAAAACCGGTTTGAGCCCTTTGTTCAGTCGTCCGATGAGCTGGATGTATATTGCATAGAAGACGGCTGAGAGCATGCCGAATACGACTCCCATCGGATCGAGCGAGGACAGATCGATGCTGCCGAGACCGACTGCAAGCAGTGTTGCACCGATGAGGATGACTACTGAGATGATGGTGATGGTATCTGGCATCTTGCGTTTGATGACTGCTTCGGCAAGAATACTTATCCAGGTATACTGGAACAGCAGGATGACGGAAAGAGATGCCGAGATGGTCTGCAGTGCGAACAGGTATGTTGTACTCACCATGGCAATGGAAATACCGCAGACAATCAGTAATATGATGTCCCGTACACTATGATGGCTTGGACGGAGGGATTTTTTCCGGATGATGCTGACCCCGAAGAAGATGCCGGACAATATGATCATGAAGGCGAGACCGAATGCATACTGGGTGAATATCATGGTCTCCTGGGAAAAGCCGGCTTCGTAGGCGAGTTTGATCACTGGTGACGACGGACCGAAACAGCATCCCCCCAGGAATACCAGGAATGGAAAGAGCAGTGTAGATACTCCGATAGCCTTCATGCTTTGTTATTATGTTTTTATTCACGAGCACGCATGAATGTTGTGATTATGACGGATACCTATAGGTGAATGGAGGAACAATAGTGTAGTATGCAGCTCACCGTCCTCTGTGATAATTATACCTCGAGCTATACCGAAAAGACCTATGTCGGTGAACCGGGATTCTCCGTTTATATCGAAGACGAGTCAGATAAGATTCTCTTTGACTGCGGATACACCGATGTATTTCTGAAGAATGCAGAAACGGCCGGCATCGATTTGCGGAATCTTACGAAACTCGTCTTTTCTCATGGTCATGATGATCATACCGGAGGCCTTACGCATCTCCTTCCGTTGATACCGAAAGGAATTGGGCTCTATGCTCATCCGGACACGTTCCGCGAAAAGAGGAGAGGGGATATGAATACTGGATCTCTCTTCTGTGCCGAGGAGCTTGCAGAAACATTTTCCATGCATCTTTCGAACGGTCCGCAGAAGGTATCGGACCATCTGACGTTCTTAGGTGAGATTCCCTCTATCACTACGTTCGAAAAGAGAAAACAGTTCGATATGCACGATGATGGAACCGGTTCGTTTGTTCCCGACTTCGTGCAAGAAGATTCCGCTCTTGTCTATGAAGACACGGACAGTATCAGCATCATAACCGGTTGTTCTCATGCCGGTATCTGCAACATCTGTGCGTATGCGAAACAGCTGTTTGGAAAACCCATCCGTTCGGTTCTCGGCGGCTTCCATCTCAGGAATGTGGATAATCGGGTGGAACAGACCATCGCTTATTTCAAGGATACTGGGGTGCGTGAACTCTATCCCTGTCACTGTGTCTCGTTTGCGGTGAAAGCTGCAATCAACCGTGAAATTCCGTTGCAGGAAGGCGGCGTTGGACTGACACTTACCTGGTGAAGATACGTCTGTCCGTTGTGGTCTCAGTCAATAATCAGAAAAAAGGGAAAAATTAGAGTGATTACTTTCTCAGTCTGAAGAAGAGACCCGCAACGCCTAAACCTGCAATCAGTCCGACGACCGGTGCCGGCGATGCCTGTGTCTGCTGTGCGGTCGGGTTTGCTGTCGGTGCA
>DALTWN010000075.1 GCA_029987045.1 Methanocorpusculum sp. | reverse complement strand
TAGTCGAGTGCCGCAAAGATATCGGTACGTGCACGCGTCTTGCGCAGGAAATCGATATACCCGGTATGCTGCGTATAGTCGACGGCACGGTCCATCGGAATCTGGCTGTAGTATGGTGCAAAGACATTGGTATATGATTCGAATGCCGCACCGCTTCTGGCGAATGCCGCCTTTGCCGTCTCCTTTACCGCCTTTGCCGGGCGGTTGACATTCTTAACCGCAGAC
This sequence comes from Methanocorpusculum sp., assembly GCA_029987045.1. GTDB lineage: Archaea > Halobacteriota > Methanomicrobia > Methanomicrobiales > Methanocorpusculaceae > Methanocorpusculum. The sequence continues at coordinate 5,155 of DALTWN010000075.1, read as the reverse complement.
GAGGTCGTTTCTATTCTGACGGCAATCTTTCCGTCTGCAGTATGTTCGATACCCTGACCGATACTGGTAATCACCCTGTTGTTTTCCATATCGACCGTCGGATAGACGTAGAAGAGATCGGCCTGATGTTTTGCCTCGGTCGCCTGAAACATCCAGTTTTCCTTGCGGGAATAGTCCATAGGTCGACCGATGAGCGGCCGATTCCCCAAAAACGCAGTGATTCTGTCGTATCCGTTGTTTCTGAGGTTTTCATAGTAGAGTGAATACTCAGGAGATCCGGTGGATGCGACATCGTCGGGGCATGCGGTACTGACGAGTACGCCGCGTTCTGCATCGATTCGTGCATCACACAGTCCTGCTTTGATACCCGTTTTCGCATCACAGAGGGAAATGCGCGAAGTAACCGTTTTTTCACTGCCGGTCGATACGAGACTGCCTCTGTTCAGGGATCTGTCCGCATAGGTTTCATCCGTCGTCCAGCTCAGCGGATTGATGACTCTGGTGTTTCTGCCGAGTACAATCGCGGATGGACTGACATCTTCCGTAACCGTGTTCCAGGAAACGATGACACCGGTATCGGTTTTTCCGGTGGCGAATTTCAGGTGCGGATACGCATCAAGCCAGTCCTGGGTGACGCCCCATCCGATTGGATACGCCGCCACCATGTTCCGATAATGTTCCGGATGGTCTTTCATATACTCTTCAAGAACGAGCATGACCAGTGCGGAACCTTCGGCATATCCTGCAAGGATGAACGGTCTTCCCTTGTTAAGATGGGTGAAGTAGTAATCGACTGCGGTAAAAATATCAGTCTTCGCCACACTTGACCGGAGCATATCCATCCAGGCATGATGGTCGGTTATCCGGGATGCATCGTCGAAAACGACCGGACGATAGTACGGCACGAATAGATTGCAGTATTCTGCAAATACCGATCCCTGGATAAGATATGCGTCTTTTGCATCGTTTTTCATCTGATCGGTTATGGGAACAACAGAATCCGCCGGTTCCCGGGAAACAGCCGGATAGATATAGAAGAGATCCACTGTCTGGACCGGATTCCTGTCCATGAACATCCAGTTATTCGGATTGGCATAGTTTGTCGGGATACGGCCGTTCCGATCAGCAGTCAGATTGCATTGTGGTGCAAAAATACTGCGGATCGCACCGTATGCCGCAATAAGCTGACGATGTCTATGCATAGCAATCATGCAATATCTGCACGGAAAAATATAAAGATGCCTGATTGATTCCAGCCGATACCATACCCTTCTCCTGGAACGGCATGCAAATGCGACAGGGACAGGATAATCAGGAGGGAGAGCGAATATACTATTCAGATGACTCTGGAAGAAAAAATTTCATTCTATTCGCGTGAAAGTGCGAGCGAATTTCAGAAGTATCTTCGCAGTAAAGAATGCGGATCGCATATCTCCCTTGAACACTCGTTTACCGGAGAACCGTTTTTCGAAGGTACTATTCCTCAGTTCCTCAATCTGATTGAAATTCTGGAAAAACGGGACGAAGCCGACGGCGAAACCGATGATGAACTTGCCCAGACCAAGAACGATCTGATCGAACGTCAGAACCATCTGACGGAATTCTTTGCGGCACATAAGAAGGGAGATATCCTGCAGAACGCAACGCCGACCCAGATGATGACCCAGGTCCAGTCGATCGAAGCAGAAAGCGACGACGCATTCAGAAAAGATGCAACCGATAAATTCGTTCTGCAGATGATGATTCTTGCAACCCTGGAAGACAACGATCTGCTCACCGAATCCGATAACGGCAAGGATTATGTTCTGACGAACATTCTCGATGCAAACGAACTGCGTATCATGTACGCCTACACGGATTTCCCTGCAGTGACTTCTGAGGATCTGCAGAACTGCGGACTGGCAAGTCATATCCGCACCTCGTCGGTCACCGACTATGTCGTAACCGTCGGTTCTGAGATCCTGTTTACAGAACCCGATGACCTCGCCGATTTCCTCGACGATGCAGATATCGACGAAGAGGAATCCGCAAAGTTCATCGACGCCATCTTCTTCAAACAGGCATTCGTCGGCAAGATCCACGACCTGATCGAAGCAGGAAATTCCTCGGAAGAAAAGCTGCTGGAAGCTCTTTCCGCCCCGGCATTCCCGCTGGAAGGTTCAAATGACGTCATTTCCTTCGATATCAGTCCCGAATACCTGACCGCAGTCCTTTCCGACATGCGAAAACTGGGTATTATCACTGGAAAAGACGGTAAGCTTAAAAACACCTAACAACATATATTATTATCAGGTGGGGGATGTGGAGTACAAAGCAGTGTGGATACTGCTGCCCTCACCGTTCCGTTTTACGCTGTTTTCCTGTGTTTCCTAGAGTATCTCAACGCTATGCGGCGTGTTCGGATGCCCGATAATTTTCTGCGCAAAAAAGTGATATTCAGACGCTGATATCCTGACCTGCCGATTTGCGGTCAAGGAAACAGAACTTTTCGTGGGACAGTGTCGACAGATCCACCACGTATGCTTCTGCAGGTGTCGGAACGATATTCATCTGTTTCTGGAACGAAGTCTGCGACTGCCAGGTACCTGCATTGATACCCAGGACATCGTTGTACCGTATGGACCCGCTGATGTGGATATGACCGGTATGAAGAATGTCAGGAATGTCACGGATAACCAGATAATCCTTATCGGTCGTCAGAAGCGGTGTACGCTGACCGTAGATCGGACCGAGATGTCTGCGCTGCAGCATTGCTTTCATGATCGAGTCGGGATTCGCATAGGTCACTTTCGGAATGAACTTGACAAGATCGTCGATACTCCGTCCGTGATACATCAGGGTCTTGACCGACTGGATACTGACCATACTCGGGTTTTCGACGAAGGTCACGTTGCTCTTGAATTTGGTACGGAACTCTTTCTGGATTGCCGGCTGGGGTTCTGCCGGACGGACAGCGTCATGGTTTCCCGGCGCAAGAACGATCTGCAGATGCGACGGCAGGTCTCCCAGGAGTTCGGCAACACGGTCATACTGTTCATAGATCGTTTTTATCTTCAGTTCCTTATCCTGATCGGGATAGATACCGATACCATCGACAACATCGCCGTCGATGAGCAGATACCCGATTTCCGGATGGAGATCCATCCAGTCGCTGAACCGGTTCCATGCATCTTCCAGGAACGTGTTGCTGCCGATATGGACATCGGAGATCATCGCAATCTTGCCCGGTTCCTTCGGTGCAGAAAACGTATGGCTTGGCGGAATGTCCGGGCGAAGAAGCGTTTCTGCAAACAGCAGGGAACTGCCCATACTGCCATGCGACTGCGGAGCGAGCTTGCCTTTCACGCCGATGACTTCGTCCGGAATGATGCTTTCCGCCTCTTCGAATCCTTCGTGGTTCTTATTGAAGAGAACGCGGATGACGCCGGTCGCATCCTCGACTTCCACCGACCGGTGACCATTCGCCGTCGAACCGACCGAAAGAACGATACCGCAGATAGCGACTTCGAGATCCTGATACCGGGTTCCCTGGCGTGTCAGCGCTTCTATCGGAAACACATTGGAAAGCCGTTTCTTCAGGATGCGGGTCAGTGTATCGCACCGGTCATAGAACACTGCAGACGATTTCTCCGGTTCCGGGAATGGAACCGTGCTGTCTTCACGTCCGGTGAGGATATCCGGCAGCGGCGAGATGCCGACATCCAGTTTATCGGTACGCAGATGCATCATACCCATCACATCACCCGGGGTAACCACCAGTGTTCCCTGCGGCAGTGCGTTGATGATGCCTTCAATGACCCCTGGGCCGCTGCTCTGCTCGACATACCTGACTACATCAGGATGAACCAGCAGACCTGCTTCCAGGAACCGTTGAACTATCTCGCGGCCGCTCATGATTTTTTACTTGAGTGATTCTACAAATGCACCGATACGGTTGACGGCGGTCATCAGTTTTTCGCGTTCGACAGCGTAACAGGTTCTGACATGTCCTTTTCCGGACGGACCGAATGCCGAACCCGGCACTACGGCAACCTGCTGTTCTTTCAGCAGGCGTTCGGCGAACTCTTCGTCCGAGAGACCGGTCGATTCGATCGACGGGAACGCATAGAATGCTCCCTGCGGCATATGGCACGAAAGACCGATATCGTTCAGGCCTTTGACGAAGAGGTTGCGGCGGATACGGTATTCCGCGACCATCGCGTTCTTTGCTTCTTCTCCTGATTTCAGCGCTTCGATAGCGGCGAACTGGGACGCGGTCGGTGCCGACATCATGACATACTGATGGATCTTCAGTGCCGCACTGCAGATCTCCTTCGGTGCACAGATATAGCCGAGTCTCCATCCGGTCATCGCATACGCCTTGGAGAATCCGTTGAGCGTGATGGTACGGTCATAGAGACTGTCGATAGCTGCAGTCGCCGTATGTTTTCCTTCGTACGTCAGTTCGGCATAGACTTCATCGGAGATGATCAGCAGATCATGATCGACGACGATATCCGCGATTGCCTTCAGATCGTCACGGGTCATGACACCTCCCGTCGGATTGTTCGGGAAGTTCATGATCAGCACCTTGCTTTTCGGCGTAATGGTTTCCATCAGCGCATCGGGGGTAATCTTGAACTTGTCTTCCGCTCTGCACGGAAGCGGAACCGGTCTGCCGCCTGCCATCAGGACTTCCGGCTGATACGATACGAAACACGGATCGACCACCAGTACTTCATCTCCCGGATTGACCACCGTACGGACAGCCACATCGAACGCTTCGGAAACTCCGGCGGTAAAGATGAGTTCAGACGACGGATTGTAGGATACGCCGTACCGTTTTTTCATATCATCAGAGAGCAGCGAACAAAGCTCAGCAAGACCACGGTTCGACGTATACATGGTCATTCCTTTTTCGATCGACGTTATGGCCGCTTTCGATATGGCATACGGCGTATCGAAATCAGGTTCACCGACACCAAGACTGATGACCTCGTCGCTGTCCATGGTCAGCACAAGATCGAAGAATTTGCGAATGCCGGATGGAGGAATCGAAGCTGCGATATCCGATACAAAATTACGCATTCTTCTCTGCCTCAGAAGCTGATGAGCTGCCGATCGCGGTTTCCGGACCGGGTCATCGGAACACCCTGTTCCTTGTACGTACGCATGA
>DALTWN010000074.1 GCA_029987045.1 Methanocorpusculum sp. | reverse complement strand
ATATTGACACCCGCCACATCCTGTTCAGAGTTGAGAATATCGATTATCATAAGCAAACAAGAGGAACTGCTCCGGCAGATTCTACAGATACCCTATGCCGGTCAGTGCCGAGAATATCCAGAGAGCGGCGATGAATACCGGCATGTGTACGAGATAGATGAAAAGGGTAACCATACCGTTGCCGAGTTTTGCAAACGTCCTGAGGACAATCTTTGGAGTATAGGGAAGCTTGAATCCGCGAATTCCGTTCGGATAGAAGATATTGCCAATGCCGACGCCCAGAAGCAGAACGCCCACCCACGGGAAGATCGGGAAATAATCCATGGCATGAGCCATGAATTCAGGACCATGAATTCCCAGCGGAAACAGCCATTCCGGTTCCGCAAAGTTCGGAATGAGCAGTAGTCCGATGGTGATGATACCGAGACCGAAAATCAGATTCCATTTTCTAAATCGCAGAAGCGGAATGGCTATCAGCATGGCTATCGCAAGCATGTGGAGGAATCCGAACTTGATGAACGAACCATTGAGGAAGAGATTTCCTGCAATCCAGGTAACCAGCGTAATGGCCATGGCGATGGCAAACAGGAGAAGAGCACGTTTTACCAGCGCGATGTAATATTCACGATTCGTTTTGCCTTTGACCCGCATACGTTCGTGACGCAGGACCATCGACATTCCGGCAAGCACAACAAAAACAGCGCTGCCGAAGATGTACGTATTGTAATATTTCAGGAAATCATCCGTTTCCTGAATAATATGGAACATGACCAGAGTCGCGATAAAATGGAATACCAGCATGCCGACGATGGCCATGCCTCGTGCGGCATCGAGTTCCCAGTATCGTTCGCCGGTATGGTGCTCTTCAGTTTTCACCTGATCCGGCACAGCGTTCTCTGTCATGATTCTTCAGATGAGTAGATTCGTTTGTTCAGTGTATTTCGTGCATAACCATACCTGACAGGAGCTTCGGCTCAAACCAGGTTGATTTCGGCGGCATAATCAGCCCTGCATCGGCAACATCAATGACCTGCTGGGCAGTCACCGGCTGCATGATAAATGCCGCAGCAAACTCCCCGTTGTCGACCTGCTTGGTAACTTCGCTCAGCGGAACGATACCGCCGACGAAGGCAATACGCGGATCGCCACGCGGATCGAAGATGGCAAGCATATCGTCCATCACGACGTTCTGCAGTACCGAGACGTCAAGACGTTCGATGGCGTCGGCAGTCTCGTCTACCGGACGGGTCAGCTCATACCACTGACTTTCCAGGTAGAGGTGCATGACATGCATGTTCTTTCCTTTTTCAAGAGCGGGAATCTCGTTCTTGCGGATATCCACTTTCTTGATCGGCGTGATCTTGAACCGCAGCGACAGATCGTTCAGGAACATATCCGCATTGAGTCCTGCAAGATCACGGATCATACGGTGATATCCATAGATCCTGACCGAATCATGCGCGAAAAGAACCGCCATGAACTTTTCGGCATCCGGCGTCAGACGGTTCTCGGATGTGCGGCGTTCACAGACATTGGCGGAAGATTTCGCACGGTGATGACCGTCGGCGATGTACAGGTTCGGAATCTCCTTGAACATCGCCGTGATCTTCTGGACTTCTGCCGGACTGTCGATACGGTATATCTGGTGGAGATTGCCGTTCTTCGCCGTATATTCTCCAAACGGCTGATGAGTATCGGCAAGCTCGCGGATGAGCCGTTCTGCTTCCTGATTCTTATAGAGGAGGAATACCTGTCCTGTATGGCAGGATACCGCATCGATATGCCGGGTCCTGTCTTCTTCCTTGTCGTAGCGGGTCAGTTCATGCTTCTTGATGATATTCGCATTGTATTCGGCAACGGATACGCAGGATACCAGGCCGGTAAACTGTTTTCCGCCCATCGTAATGCGGTAGATATAGAAGGCGGAGGCGGTATCGGATTCGAACAGACCGTCTGCCTTGAACTTTGCAAACATTTCGGCTGCCCGTGCATAGATTTTGTCATCATGCGGGTCGATGTCCGGAAGTTCCGCATCGGTTCTGATGATACGCAGAAGAGAGTTCTTGTTTTCTGCAATTTCTGCAGCTGCCTCATCGCGTTCGATAACATCGTACGGTACGGACGGCACACTGGCAAACGCTGAGGGTGCAGGATGCAGACCGGCGAAAGGATATACGGTAACCATTATGCTATAATGTATGGAATTCAAATACTAAATAGCAATATGTCTATGGTTAACGGCATGGGAGGGACACGTGCAGGGTGCACCATCAGAAAAGCAACCCTGGAAGACATCCCGGATATCTACCGGATTGAACTGCAGTGTTTCCCCGACCCCTGGGAATACAAAGCACTCTTCGAGATGATGACGATATACCTCACCTCGTTCTACATCGCTGAAGCGGATGGACGGGCCGTAGGATTTTCCGCCGGAGCCATTGAAGAAACAGGAAGCGAAAAGTACGGGCATGTCTGCAATATCGCAGTATCTCCCGACATGCGGAGTCTCGGTATCGGCCGTCTGCTGCTGCGCAAACTCGAACGTGATTTCTTTGTCGAAGGATGTTCGGCATGCAGTCTTGAAGTACGGAGAAGCAATACCAATGCCCACGGCTTCTATGAACGGATAGGATACGAAGACGTTATCGTATATGGGGAATATTACAAGGACGGGGAAGACGCCATCGTAATGATGCGATGGTTCTAGACGGCCTGATCAGAGATTCTTCGTCGAGAGAATATGGTTAATGGTCCGCACGAACAGGCATTCGCCTGACGAAAGCTCATAAATCGTATCCGCTTTCTTATCGTACTTGGCATCTGCACGCCAGAACTTACAGTCGTTACCGAGACAGCGTTCCTTCATAAACGGACAAATGTTTCCCATACGCTAATAGACCTGATAAAAAAAGTATTTGGGCGGTGATACCGGCTTATTCCTGCTTTGGTTCTTCTGCAGGTGCTGCACCGAAAGTCTCTTCGAGGGACTTTGCGCCGTAGACGGTAACTTTTGCATTGACCTGAACGAAATCAGATGCAATTTCACAACCACGCTGGGTCTTTCTTCTTCTCTCGCCTTCTTTCTTCGGGTTGAATCCGAATCCTTCGGTGATGAGAAGTCCGCGCTTGCCGTTTCCTGGAAGATCTGCACGTGCCGGAGTTCCGGTCTTGTCGGATCCGCCGGTGATAGTGATCTTGTATCCCGGAAGACCGAAGACGTTTGCGTCGATCTCAGTTCCAATGCTCTTTCCGATGAGTGCAGCTGCTGCTGCATCCTTTGCTTCAATGTTGTATGCCTTTCCGGTCTTTGGGTCGGAAAGAACGAGTTTTAAGTCTGTCATGATATTTATAACTCCTCGATATCGAATCGTGATTACGAAGTAACTATATTATTTAGTTGTATCTTATTAATACTATTTTCCCCAAAAGGGCTGAGTTTTCCGATATATGGCCGTATACTCGTCCAGGGCTTCTACCGTTCCCGCATTGAGTGATTTGAGCATTTCATGCTCCAGAATCTTGACGTGACGTTCAGGAATTGCCGCATACAGTATGTCTCCTACCTCAACCTGACGACCAATGGTGATGCCGTCGATGGATATGGCGACCTCTGCTCCTTCCTTCGCCTCATTGATGTTTTCCTTGTTCAGCTTAATCTGCTTGATTTCGCCCACCACACGTCCGTCGCGTGTCGCGACATCCACTTTCGGACGCAGGGTTCCGCCAAGAATACGCACACCCACTACGGCAGGTCCGCTGATTCTGAACACACAGCCCGGAAGAATGGTGAACTTTGCCGGAAGGGTCACCGTATCATACTGTTTTGCTTCGCGGATCTTGACGAGTTCTTCCTGCCACTCGACATAATCGTCAATCAATTTGTAGATGACACGGTTCTCGAAGACCTTGACATTCGATTCGTGCGCATCGATCATCTCGGCCGCATCCGGCAGAAGCGGAACATTGAACAGAAGAACCGCCCGGTGTTCTTCCTCTTTCAGGATACCGATTTCAATAAGATCACGGCGGGATAACGGCCCCACCTCAGCACGCATGATCGGGATGTTCTTCTGTTCAAGTTCCTTGGACAGTGCTTCCAGTGCGCCGATGGTATCTGCACGGATCGTAATACCTACTTCCGACAACTTGACATTGATCTCCTGCATTTCGCTGTTGATCTTGTCGAACACCTCGTCACGGTTTCCGCGGATGACACGGATCGGCGATCCGGCCTTGACACCGTCAAGTCCCGGGGCGGAAATCTTGACACCTGCCGCCGCAGTAACCGATTTTACCCGCTGGAACCGGTCTTCCACCAGAATTTCCTTCATCGGACGCGGCTGGAGAAGCGCACGGACCTTGGCGGAGAACGCACCGTTTTCGCCGGCAATACCGATTTCATCCCCGACACCGATGATACCGTCGTAGAGAATGACATCGAGCGTCGTTCCCAGGCCTTTCTCCTCCTTGACTTCAAGCACGGTACCGACACCGGGGCCTTCCACCGTGGTCTTCAGGTTTTCCGTCAGGAATTTCTGTGCAAGACCGATCATGATCATCAGCAGATCGCCGATACCTTCACCCGTCATACTGCTGACCGGTACAATCACGAGGTTGCGCTGGAAATCGGAAACACGGTCGAACCGTTCGGAACTGAACCCGAGTTCGGAAAGTTTCCCGACGAGTTCATAGATCTTCGTTTCTACCGTATTCTTCACCTGATCTCCCTGATTCGCATACGACTGGGTAAACGATGCGTTAGGGGTCGGGCGCCATCCGGGTATCTTATCGAGTTTTGTTGCTGCAATCACAAACGGTGTCTTGCAGTTGCGCAGAATCTGCAGCGCCTCAATGGTCTGCTGCTTGAATCCTTCCGTCACATCGACGACAAGGATGGCGATATCCGCAAGGGCGCCGCCGCGTGCACGCAGGGTCGTAAATGCCTGATGTCCCGGCGTGTCGATAAATAAAAGACCGGGAACTGTTGTATTGATTTTCCCCAGATTGCTATTGAGTTTGATGATAGAATCCAGCGGAATCAGAGTTGCCCCGATATGCTGGGTGATAGCGCCTGCTTCGCCGGCAACGACCTTGGAACCGCGGATTCTGTCCAGAAGCGAGGTTTTTCCGTGATCGACATGACCAAGAACGCAGACAATTGGAGTACGTAGATTTTCCGGCATGATGATTATTCTCCTCGAGATATTCTACATATCTATGGGTAGCCAAGTGTTATAAATAAGAGCGCACGAAGAGATATGTTAATATCTGCCGACACCATATCTTATAGCGTATTTGGTACATCCGAATTCATCAGGCTAAGGTAGGGTAGCTGGATATCCTTTAAGACTGTGGATCTTTAGACCCGGGTTCGACCCCCGGCCTTGGCCCT